>JBDMYC010000029.1:0-2521 GCA_039770535.1 Flavobacteriales bacterium | reverse complement strand
TAAAAATAGGTGTTTCTTAAATAATTAAACATTTATTTTTCTAAAATAAAACTCCAACAGTAATCTGTACTCCGTGAGCAGTAAATTTTTGAGTAACTACTTTATCATCATCATCAACCAAATACCTTGAATCTCCTTTCACCACATTAGTGAAACCAAGGTTGTAGTGAACTGCTCCAAAAACAGAAGTTCCTTCAGCAATTTTATATTCTGCCCCAATCCCCACTCTCAATTGCATTCTTAATGGCTGCATATCTGTGTCGTAATTTACATCTTCCAAGTCATTATAATCTGCTGATTCACTAGCATTTGCTCGAGGATCGACTAAAGTTGCTTTATCATTTATTTTTGTTCCAGTTCTGAAAGCCAAATTAAGTCCAAACTCACCAAAATAGGTCATGTAACCAATCTCTTTGGTTTTCATTTTCACTCCAATAGGAATCGTTACGTAATTACTTCTGTAAGCTCTTTCTGTTAACGCCAAAACGAAAGCACTCGTGTCTTCGGGAACATTAAAACCGCCAACTTCTTTAGTTTCAACCAACTCGAAATCCTCTTTCATTGCATAAAAAGTGCTGTTCAAAAATCCTATTTTACCTCTCTCGTGGTTTAATTCTAATCCTGAGTATATACTGAAATTATCACTTACTAAATATTCTCCTGTCAATCCCCAATTGAATCCAACAGTTGTACCAGCATTTTCAAATTTCTTCACATTATCGGGACTCAACCAATTGAACGAAGGCGCTATTTTTAAACCAAAACGGTATTTGCTTTGAGACATCAAAAACTGAGTACAAAGTAACAAACCTACTATTATTGCTATTTTTTTCATTGCTTATTTTTTAGAATATTTTGCCCAAAAATAGCGATTTATTTTTGAATAGAAACTTAATATGCCTCGGGATTCCCTATTTAAACTTGAAATAAACAAACAACCTTCCATAGTTTTTACTGTCTTTGTCTATTCTGTGGTACTTTTTCTTAATTTGCTTTTGATCTAAAAAGCGTAACACCTTCTTTTTTAATTGTCCTGAGCCTTTTCCTGGAATTATTTCAACTTCTTTTATTTTTTTCTCAATAGCTTCATCAATAACTCTGTTCAATTCTTGTTCTATGAGATTTCCTTTGTTATAAATATCGTGCAAATCAAGTTTTAACTTTGCCATAAATGTTAAATTTTTAGTAAAATACGAAACACTCCAATAATTTACTCTATATTCAAATTATGAATTCAAAGCGATTAATAAATATAGTAGTTTTTGGAGCTATCCTTGCTGTCATTTTCTCTTTTTCTGCTCCTGCAAAAAAAGGAGAAAAAGTATACAAAAACCTAAAAGAAGCTTTGGTACATCCAGAAGAAGTTACTCATTTAAAATTGGTTAGAAAGAAATACAGGACGTTTCCTATTGAAATTTTGAAATTGAAAAATCTGAGATTTTTAGATTTAAGCAGAAACCGCTTGGATTCCCTACCAGCCTCAATTCAACTGCTAACAAAGTTGGAAGAACTAAAGATTAAGTCCAACCGCTTTAGTCAATTCCCTGAAGCGCTTTTGAAGATGTCAGATCTGAAAACATTGAGCCTTGCAGAAAATACGATTGAAAACATTCCAAGTGGAATCTCGGGAATGAAAAGCCTGCAGAATTTGGACTTATACCGCAACAGTATATCTTATATTTCATCTGAAATAAAATCTCTTGACAGCCTAAAAAGGCTAGATTTGAGAATGATAGAAATTGACGAAAACGAGCAAGAACGGATTCGTGCGCTTGTTCCATCAGCTCGTGTCATGCTCACAAAACCTTGTAATTGCGCGACCCGCTAAATTTTAGGCAATTTCTCCTCCACAGCTAGATCCAGCTCCAGCTGTGCATCCAAAGCAATGTTCGTTCACGATAATTTTTCTGTCCAACAAGGCTTTAGAGTCGAAATCCTTCACATGCTGTTTTGCCTTGGTAGGCACTGCCACTTTCAACTCTAGCATTTGATTGAAATCACAGTCGTACAAATAGCCATCCCAACCCACAGAAACAGTATTCCTGCACATCACTCCTTCTGCAGCAACCGGATTGTAGGCGTTTACTAATTTTTCCATGTATCCCATGAAATTTTCGCTTGCTACCAAATAATCCAGATATCTGCTAATTGGAATATTGGTAATCGCAAAGAGACTATTGAATTCAATCTCAAAATCTTTTTTTAGTTTTCTTTTAAATTGCTTTTCAAGACCCCCTTGATCTGGCGGCAAAAATGCTCCGGATGGGTTGTACACTAAGTTGAGAGTTAATCCGCTTCCCTCAATTCCATAACCTACTTCATTAAGCATTTTTAGCGCTCTAATACTTCTGTCAAAGACTCCGTCACCTCTTTGACTATCTGTTTTTTTTGAGCTGTAATGCGGCAAAGAACTCACAATTTCAACTTCATTTTCTTTGTAGAATTCCGGCAAATCAAAATACTTTTTATTCGCCACAATTATTGTCAAATTACACCTCACTATAACCTTGCAATCCAGCTT
>JBDMYC010000028.1:0-18633 GCA_039770535.1 Flavobacteriales bacterium | reverse complement strand
CACCAAAAAGCGATATGTAAAGCAATATATCTTGCATCAGCTCAATAATTGATAAGCAACAAACGAGGCGATATAAGCCAAACTTGTCATATATATAAATTGGATACTGGTCCATTTTAACGACTTGGTTTCTTTGTAAGTAACTGCAATTGTGCTCATACATTGCAATGAAAAAGCATAAAATAAAAGCAAAGAAATACAGGTTGCAAAATTAAAAGTTCTTAGACCAGTATTAGCATTCATCTCAGAATCTAGCCTTTCCATTATTTTCATGTCCTCCTCTGAATTGATATTATAAATAATAGACATTGTTCCAACAAATACCTCTCTTGCAGCAATAGAACTAATTAGAGCAATTCCCACTTTCCAATCGTATCCTAAAGGAATGATAGCTGGTTCTATCGTTTTTCCTAGGTTACCTAAGTAAGAATTTTCCAACTGGTATGCAGCCAAATGTTCGGCTTTATGTGATTGGGACAAATGAGAAAACTCTGTGGTAATGGTCGCTTCGGCATTGTCATACTTTTCTCCGCCATTAGTTGCCAAAACGAACAAAATGATAGAGGCTGCTACAATTATTTTACCAGCATTCCACACAAATGACTTGGTATTTTCCCAAATAGTAAATAGCACATTTTTAAAATTTGGCACTAAATACCTAGGCATTTCAGTAATAAAAAAGCTTTTATATTTATTCTTGATAATAAATTTGAAAACCAAAGCCGCTATTGCGGTTGTTACAACTCCTAACAAATACATGCTGAACATAGCCCAAGTTTTATAGCTTAGCAACAAGAAGTCTCCTTCGGGAACCAACAACCCTATTAATATTACATAAACAGGTAACCTTGCCGAGCAAGTTAAAAGCGGAGCTACCAAAATGGTTATCAATCTTTCTCGCTTATTTTCAATGGTTCGGGTAGCCATTATTGCAGGAATTGCACAAGCAAAACTTGATATTAAAGGAACCACACTTTTTCCGCTCATTCCTACTTTTTGCATCAATTTATCCATCAAAAAAATGATCCGATTCATGTAACCACTTTCATCCAAAAGAGCAAAAAAGAAAAATAAAATAACGATTTGCGGGATGAAAATAATGACACCTTCTAATCCTGGAACTAATCCTTCGGTTATAAAATTACTAAAACTACCAGGAGGCAATACGCTTGCAAGATTATCGTGAATCCAAGAAAAACCCGATTCTATCCATCCCATGGGGTAAGCCGAAAAAGAAAAAACAGACTGAAAAATGACCAACAATACTCCAAGAAAAATGAGATAACCTCCTACTTTGTGTAGTAAAATTCTGTCTAACTTTGTAGTTGTATCCGAAGCTAGAGATTTATCTATGGTAATGGCTTTTTCAATTATTTTTCTTACGTACTGATACCTCAATATTGCCTCTTCGGTTTTCCACTTTTTTACGTTAATCTCTGGAACTGTATTCTCTTGTGTGATACTCAAAAAAGCTTTGTAAGTATTTTGAGCTCCAGAATCTTTCACATAATTCATTAAAACCTCTTGATTTTCAGGCTTTAAATATATTAATTTATCTGTTTTCTTCTCGGGAGACTCCAGCAATATGGCAGACTTCAATTCATCTAGACCTTCGCCTTTTCTTGCAGAAATTTTTACCACATGCACTCCAAATTCTTCGGCAATGGCTTCTTTATCAATTAATATCCCCTTGCGTTTAGCAACATCTATCATGTTAATTGCCAACACAATATCATAACCCAAATCCTTAATTTGTGATAACAAATACAAGTTTTTCTTAATATTTGTGCCGTCTGCAATGAATAGTAATTTATCCACATCAGAATCTCCAGAATTCTCTTTCAAATACCTTACTACCAGTTCTTCATCCAAAGATTTTGGATAAATACTATCAAAACCTGGTAAATCTGTAATTTCAATATCGTGAGCAAGATGAATGAAATTCCCTGTTTTTTTATCGACTGTAACCCCTGGATAATTACCTGTTTTCTGGTTCAATCCACATAAGTTATTGAACAAAGTGGTTTTTCCCACATTTGGGTTTCCTATAAGTGCTATTTTAAGGTTTTTCACTCTATAATAATTTGTCTAGCCTCTTTTTTTCGAATCGCAATCCTTTGCGAATCAATGGCAATATATATTGGTCCTCCAAAAGCTGCTTTACTCACGACCAATATATTAACTCCCGGCACTATGCCGTACTCCAGCATTTTATCATCAAATTCAGATTCTATAATCTCTTTGACAACTCCTACTGTACTAATTTTGCAATCTGATAAATTCAAGTGCTTTTGTTCTTATTTAGAACAAATATAAATAAAAATTTATTGCTAATTGCTATGATTTAATTCATTCTAAAAATCTTTCAAAATAAGGATTTTCATTTCAGTGTAGTTGCATAAATTTCTTATATTCGTTACTCATTCAATAAAAACATACAATGAAATTAAAACACCTAGTTTATTCACCTATTTTACTCGCTTTGCTTTCTTGCTCTACGTCAAAAATGAACGCCACAAACGAATCGGCTGCGGCAACAAAAGTAGCAACCGGATTAGAAAATACGTTTAATGGCACTGAATTGACAAACGACTTAATTTGGTATTCTAGCGAATTTTATGGACGATCTGTGAGAGGAGTTCGCTCTATGAATGATGGCGAGCATTTTACCTCAATGGCTCGAAGTATTAATGGACCCACTGTTGTGAAATATGCATATGCGACCTACGAAAGTGTAGATACTTTGTTCTCTTTCATGGATTTGAAAGATGAAAACGAAGGTCCAATCCCGATTGATGAATATCAGTTTAGTGCGGATGAGACAAAAGTACTGATTGCAACTGACCAAGAGTCAATCTATAGAAGATCAAGCAAATCATATTATTACATCTATGATTTAAAAACAAAAAAAACCACTCCTTTATCTGATAAAAAATTAGGAAAGCAGAGATTAGCAGATTTTTCGCCTTCGGGAAATCTAGTGGCTTTTGTAAGAGAAAATAACCTGTTTTATGTGAATACAGAATCGGGCAAAGAATTTCAGATAACCAGAGATGGAAAAAATAATGAAATCATAAATGGAGCTACCGATTGGGTGTACGAAGAGGAATTTGGTTTTCATAAAGGGTTTGAATGGAACGCAAATGGATCTAAAATTGCTTATTGGAAATTTGACGAAAGTAAAGTAAAAGAATTTCACTTGGATTATTACGGAACTTTGTATCCCGAAGAATACCGATTTAAATACCCAAAAGCAGGAGAAGACAATTCGAAAATTAGCATTCACCTGTATGATGTGTTGGCGCAAGAATCTACTCCGATAGATATCCCAAACCAAACCGAAGAATATTATATCCCAAGAATAAATTGGACTAAGAACTTTGAGCAATTATCCATTACAAAGCTTAATAGATTACAGAATAAGTTGGAACTCTTGATGGTAGATTTCAGACCTACGAAAGCACAAAAAGTATTTTCTTACCAAGCAACACCTTATTACACAGAAACGGCTAAAACTTATATCGACATTCACGATAATTTGACATTTTTTGCTGACAACAATACCTATTTGTGGATGAGTGAAAAAGACGGCTACAATCATATTTACCTGAACACAATTGACGGTAAAGAATCTCAAATCACAAAAGGAAACTGGGATGTGATTGAGATACAAGGTGTGGATGAAAAAAATGGATTAATCTACTATTTATCTGCAGAACAAGGAGCGATTTACCAAGATTTGTATGTGATAAAAACAGATGGAACTGGAAAGAAAAAACTATCGACAAGGAAAGGAAATAATTCTACTGCATTCAGTAAAGGGATGAAATACTATATCAATTATCAGTCGGATGCGAATACACCTTCGTTTATTTCTTTGCACAAAGCAAATGGAGAACAAATTAAAGTATTGCAAGACAATAAAGATTTTGTGCACAGATTGACAAAGTATAGATTGCCTGCAAAGGAGTTTTTTACAATAAAAACCGAAGGCGGACAAGAATTGAATGCTTGGATGATAAAGCCAGCCAACTTTGATGAAAACAAAAAATACCCTGTATTTATGACGGGATACAATGGACCTGGAAACAATGTAGTAAAAGATTCTTGGGGAGGTTCTACCATGATTTGGCACCATTTATTAGCAAAAAAAGGATTCCTGGTGGTGTGTGTAGAAACAAGAGGAACCATGTTCAGAGGAAGAGATTTTAAACACTCAACATACTTGCAGTTAGGAAAATACGAAACTGAAGATATGATTGGAGCAGCAAAATACATTGGCGGTTTATCCTATGCAGATGCTGATAATATTGGGATTCAAGGTTGGAGTTATGGTGGATATATGGCTTCGCTTTGTATGACAAAAGGTGCCGATTATTTTAAAGCTGGAATTGCTGTTGCACCAGTTACGAATTGGAGATATTACGACAATGTGTACACAGAACGATTCATGAGAACTCCACAAGAAAACGCTAATGGATATGACGATAATTCGCCTATCAATCACGTTTCTAAACTAAAAGGAGCTTTCTTGCTCGTGCATGGTGGCGGAGATGATAATGTTCATCCACAGAATACTTACGAAATGGTGAGCGCTTTGGTGAAAGAAAATAAGCAATTTGAAATGTTCGTTTACCCCAACAAAAATCATGGGATTTATGGAGGAAAAACTAGACTTCATTTGTTCAATAAAATGACGAAGTTTTTGGAAGATAATTTGATGGAGAAATAGGATGAGAATTTCTGCTCTCTTCTTTTTGGTTAGCATAACCTACTCTTGCACTAACAACTCAACTAAAGATCATACTGCTGCGAATGATTTTTCGTTTGAAAATTTAATTGGAAAATGGCAAGTAGATTCCTCTACCCAGAGAAGTTTCGATTATTCTGATATTTACATAACGCCCGAAAAAAAGTTCTATTTTTTCTCCCCCTCGTCCTCGTCTTAGATAATACCACGAAAGCTGGTGCTTGTTTGAGCGATAAGGGAAACGAGGACCTAAACTTATCTTAGCATTTGTAACGCGGGTTATGAAATGATAAACATGAATAAAAAATAATAGGAATCTTTTATTTATATTAGTTTTGAAACGAATAAAGAAGTGAAAACACTCGTTACGCTTCGCTAAACGAGCGCTAGGATAAACAATCTAATTACTTGTACCAAACAGATGTTAGTTTCTGTTTAACCAAAAATCTACTGCCTTTTATCCACCACAACTCGGTAAGTTGGATCTTCCATCACATTTACATCAATCACTTTTTCTGCATTCTCAAGCAAAGTGATGCAATCGGGAGATAAGTGCTTCAAGTGTAATTTCTTTCCTGCTTGCAAATATCTCTCTGTCAGTTTATTGAGTGCTTCAATTGCCGACATATCCGAAACTCGACTTTCTTGGAAATCGATAATTACCTCTTCTGGGTCGTTTGCTACATCAAATTTTTCATTGAAAGTAGTTACTGAGCCAAAAAACAAAGGGCCATAAATTTCATAGTGTTTTATTCCTTGCTCGTCCACATATTTTCTTGCTCTAATTCTCTTGGCACTTTCCCATGCAAAAACCAAAGCAGAAATAATTACCCCAATTAATACGGCTGTAGCCAAATCATGCAAGATCACGGTAATTGCAGTAACCAAAATCATTACAAAAATATCGGACTTTGGCATTCTTCGCATTGCTTTGAAACTTGCCCATTCAAAAGTCCCGATTGCTACCATAATCATTACCCCAACAAGAGCCGCAATTGGCATTTTGTCAATTACTGGAGCTCCCACCAAAATAATTAACAGAATAGTGAGTGCTGCAACAATTCCCGACAAACGTGCTCGTGAACCTGCAGAAAGGTTAACTAATGTCTGAGCAATCATTGGGCAACCTCCCATTCCTCCAAAAAATCCATTCAGGATGTTGGCGCCACCTTGTGCTAGACATTCCCTGTTGCTATTTCCTTTGGTCTCTGTAATTTCATCTACCAAATTCAAAGTCAATAAACCTTCTGTAAGTCCCACAGCTGCCATAATTAAACCATAAGGCATCACGACTTTTAGCGTTTCCCAAGTGAAATCAATTTCAGGTATATGAAATTTAGGAAATCCTCCATCTACGGAGGCGATATCAATAATCTTTTTAGTATCTATTCCCGAGAAATAAACAATCGCAAACACGACAACAATTGCTATTAAAGAAGCTGGTGCTGCTTTTGTAATTTTCGGAATCACAATAATTAAACCTATTGTCAAGGCGACTAATCCTGCCATGATGAACATTGGAGTTCCTGTCATCCAGGGTGCTGACTCAGCTATTCCTGTTTTGAATTGCTTTATTTGTGCCATAAAAATAATGATGGCTAATCCGTTTACAAACCCAAACATAACAGGCTGAGGAACGAGACGAATGAATTTTCCAAGTTTCAAAAAGCCCACAATTAATTGAATGGATCCTGCAATAATGATCGAAGCAAAAACATATTCTATTCCGTGAGATTTCATCAATACCATGAAAATAACTGCCGTAGCTCCTGCACCTCCAGAGATTAATCCTGGGCGACCACCAAAAATTGCGGTTACCAATCCCATGATGAAAGCGCCATACAAACCTACCAATGGATCAAAACCCACAATGATTGCAAACATCAATGATTCAGGAATCATGGTCATTGCAACAGTTAGTCCTGCTAAAATTTCGTTTTTGTAATTTACTTTTTGAGAAAAATCAAAGAGATTGAAATATTTATTCATGTTTTGTGTGTCTTTTGAGAGTGCAAAAGTACTAAAAAGAAGTTAGAAGTTAGATTTTAGATATTCCTTCGTGAAAATTGAAGTAAGAATAAAATAACAAGTATAAAAAAATCCATTATTTTAATTTTTATACAAATTAAAATAATGGATTTAAAAACTAATTACTAATGACTATTGACTAATTACTTATTTAATTATTCCCAAGAATCAAAGGCATTCCGTCTTTTCCTCCAACAATTACTACTTTGGAGTTAGGTGATTTCGATAGCTGTAAAGTAGCTTCAATCCCTTTTTCTTTTAAGATTTTATCTGTCAAAGATGCGCTCAAAATTTTGTTTGCTGCTGCTTTTCCTTCGGCATCAATTTTTTGTCTTTCTGCCTCTTTTTTAGCTTTCTCCAACCTAAACTCATATTCCAAAGTTTCTTGCTCTTGTCCTAATTTTTTCTCAATGTAGTTCTTGATTTTTACGGGAAGAGTTACGTTTCTTACCAAAACGGCATTCAACTGAACATACTGAATTTCCAATTCTACTTTCATTTCTTCGTAAATCTCTTTCTGGATTGCATCCCTTTTTGTGGAATACAACTGCTCTGGCGTATACCTTCCTACCACACTTCTTGTGACAGCTCTAATTTGTGGAGCGATTACAGTTTCCACATAATTAGTTCCTTTGGTCTTGTGTAATTTACCCAAATTTGCCAATTGTGGTTGATATAAAACCGAAATATCTAGGTTAATTTCCAATCCATTAGAAGACAAAACTGTCATGTCTTTCTGAAATAATTCTTGTTGCTTGGTGTTGTATTTTTCAACTTTGTTCCAAGGAGCGATTAGCTGAAATCCTTCATCCAAAGGCGGCTTGTCTGTTACAACTCCGTCTCCCAAAGTTTTAAATAAAACTCCTGCTTCTCCATATCCAATATTCACAGATGATTTCCATAATGCTATAACTACAAGCAAAAGGATTATAATTCCTCCTGCGCCAAATTTTCCTGCTTTCGATAATTCTGGTATTCCGTATTCTTGTTGTGCCATGCTTCTAATTGATAATTAATAATGTATAATGTATAATTGATAATTCTTAAAGGTAGTGAGAAATGATAAGTAATGACAGCCTTGCTGAAATTATTTCAAATGAATTCTTATAAAAAGAGACCTGAAATATTCTTCATGAGATTCCGTGTCAGAGCACGGAATGACAAAATAAAAAAAAGCTCCCTATTTTTGTTGGAAAATAGGGAGCTAGACTTAAAAACTATTTTACTACTGTCTATTTACTAAGTAATAAAAAACTAATCTCTCAGTAGTTTCTTATACTTTACTCTTGTAGGAACAGTATTTCCTAATCTCTTGATTTTGTTCTCTTCGTATTCTTCGTAAGTTCCTTCAAAATAATAAACTTCTGAATCATTTTCAAATGCTAAAATGTGAGTACAAATTCTTTCTAAGAACCATCTGTCGTGAGAAATAATTACGGCACATCCTGCAAAGTTTTGGATTCCTTCTTCTAAGGCTCTCAGGGTGTTTACATCCAAATCATTGGTTGGCTCATCCAACAATAAAACGTTAGCTTCAGTTTTCAGAGTCATTGCTAAGTGCAATCTATTTCTTTCTCCTCCAGAAAGTACTTTTATCTTTTTACTTTGGCTATTTCCTCCGAAATTAAACCTAGAAATATAACTTCTAGCATTTATTTTTTCTCCGCCAATCTCAATGTTATCAGCTCCTCCAGACACAACTTCATAAACCGTTTTTTCTGGGTCCATGTCTTTGTGTTTCTGATCCACATAACCAATTTTCACAGTCTCCCCTACTTTAAATTCTCCCGAATCTGGAGTATCTTCTCCCATTATCATTCTGAACATGGTTGTCTTACCTGCTCCATTTGGTCCAATAATTCCTACTATTCCTGCTGGTGGTAATTTGAAATTTAAATCTTCGTAAAGTACTTTGTCTCCAAAAGCTTTAGCAACATTAGTCGCTTCAATTACTTCTTTCCCTAATCTTGGTCCGTTAGGAATTGGAATCTCAAGTGTTTGTTCTTTCTCAGCCGATTTCTGACTCAACATTTGTTCGTAGTTGGCAATACGAGCTTTATTCTTAGCTCTTCTTCCCTTAGGATTTTGGTTTACCCATTCCAATTCTCTTTGTAAATGCTTTTGTCTCTTACTTTCGTTCTTTTCTTCTTGTTGTAATCTTTTCAATTTTTGATCCATCCAAGAGCTATAATTCCCTTTCCAAGGAATTCCTTTTCCTCTGTCTAATTCAAGAATCCATCCTGCAATGTTATCTAAGAAAAATCTATCGTGAGTTACCGCAATGACAGTTCCTTCGTATTGGTTAAGGTGTTGTTCCAACCATTGCACAGATTCTGTATCAAGATGGTTTGTAGGCTCATCCAACAACAAAACATCCGGATTTTGCAATAATAATCTACACAAAGCAACTCTCCTCAACTCTCCTCCAGATAAATTCTCTACCGAAGTATCTCCTTCTGGAGTTCTTAAAGCTCCCATTGCCATTTCTAGCTTGCTGTCTATATCCCAAGCGTCCAATTGATCTATTTTTCCTTGAACTTCACCTTGTCTTTCAATCAAAGCATTCATTTTATCGGGATCATTCATGATTTCTTCGTCCATGAATTTATTGTTTATCTCCTCATATTCTGCCAAGATATCCATAGTACTTTGCACTCCTTCTTGCACTACTTCTTTTACAGTTTTAGTGGGGTCAAGCTTTGGTTCTTGGGGTAAATACCCTACTGTGTAACCATCTTGAAATACAACTTCTCCCTGGTAGTCTTTATCTATTCCTGCAATGATTTTCATTACAGTAGATTTACCCGATCCGTTAAGTCCAAGTATACCAATTTTGGCTCCGTAGAAAAAAGAAAGATAAATATCTTTTAGTATGTGTTGTCCTGATGGAGTGGTTTTATTCACCCGGTCCATTGAGAATATTATTTTTTTATCGTCTGACATTTTGGTTTAGTAATTAGTTCCCGATAGCTATCGGGATAGTTAGTCAATAGTTTTTATAAAACTTCGTTTTTTTAACGAAATACTAAGGTAATGAAGTTGTGAACGAATTGAAAACGGAAATGAAAATTATTGTTAAAGTTTATTAATTGCAGAATTTAACTGCTGGTTTTCTTTAACTTAGTATTATGAGCACAAGTCAATTCTATTCAAAACTTAAAACATTATCATTCCTATGGTTAACTAGTTTTGTACTTGCTGTTACTCTTTATTTTATGATTGATTTCGTGAATTCAGAAAATTCTGTTTTTGCAAGATTGTTTAGAATGTCAAATTATCACAATCAGAACCCCATTTTATATATTTCAATTCCCTGCTTTTTTTATGGAATCATTTCAACTTTTTTACTAAAGTATTTTAGAAATAAAAAAACAGTTAAAAATATATTGATCTCATTAATTATTGCAATTTTGACAATTATTGTCAGTTCTCCATTTGGTGGAATGCTCTATTTTTATCATGACTTTCAAGCTGGATGGTTTCCCGAAAATTGGATTGAAAGAATGTTGGATAGTGGGATTTCCTCTGGACTAATGATAGGTTGGTCTATTTTGATTTTTTCTTTACCCTATAGTTTAATTGGCTTTATAGTCTCTCATTTATTGAATATAAAAACCTCTGAAATAATTCGAAACAATGAGATTAATTAACAAAAAAAACTTCAAGTTTAGCCTATTATTTCTTCTCACTTTGGTGGCAAATTGTACTTTTTCTCAAACAAAAACCTCAACAGAGAAAGAACCAATCCTCATTGCTATTGAAGATAGCTTGCGAGAGAGAATAAAGGGCAAATATGACTCCACTTGGATGGAAAATAACTTGCAATTGCAGCAAAGAATCCTAAATAATCACGGAATCTATTACAAACTAGTGAAAATTGGCAAAAGAGAATTTACCGAAGGACCTCACGCAAATTATACATTTAACGTTAACAAGAAACATTACAATTTCAAATTCGGAGATTCTATTTTTCAATTGTCTGGAGAGAAAATTTACACTTACATTGGCAATTCTTCTTGGGGATATTTTGTGGAGTATCAATTTGAAAGAGTTTATCCACAAAGAATTTCATTTTTCTGTAAACATGGTTACAATACAAGACAAACTATTGAGCGTGACACCTGCACTTCAGAAATTGATAGAACAGTTGATCCTATTTCAATTAAAAGCAATCAACATGGCCCACCAAAATGCAAACACGGCTGGGATTTAACCAGAGGACAACCTTGCGAAGGATGCAGATTAGATAGCAAAATAAAACTCAGAAATTCAAATACTTGCGAACATGGATGGGATATAAACAGAGGTCTTGCCTGCAGTCAATGTTTGCATAGTTATAAGATGCAATATGACTCTAGTTATCGTATAAATGATTCATTAAAAAGAATAAAAATCCAAATTCAGGATTGTGCTCACGGACATATTTGTTGCCAAGTAAAAAGTCCTTGCTGCCCAGATGGATATCCAGAGGGCTATAAATTCTCTCCTCCCCAAGCTACCAAAAAGAGGAAATAGTGGAAAAGAAAGAAAAAAGCAAAAAATTAGAAACTACATATTCTCCAAATAATCGAGCACTTTACTGTCTTTCTCTACTGATTTAGCTTTTTTGTAAACAGCATCAATCTTATCAATTTCTACTTTGAAGTCGTTTATTTCTCTGTCTATCTTAGCTTTTTCCATAGAATCAGATTCTGTGCTTAGTTTCGTATTCAATTCACTAATTCTATTTGTCATTCTATTTTTGTTGGCAATCAATCCCTGGTAACCTCCCATCTTTATCCACCAAGTACTAGAAGTAGAAATTACATTTTCATACACTTCGTAAGAGTCCGAAATGTTTTTTTCATCCAATCTACTTAAGTAAGAAGAATACTGATTTAATAACCCATATTTAGCAAAACCTCCCGTATTTGCAATTGCGCTCTTAAAGAAATCGTGATTTTCTTTTGTTCCGTGATCGGCATACAAACTTGCAACTACAGAACTCACTGAACTGCTTTTTTCGTTTTCTAAACCTTTTGCAAATTCCATTGCTTTTTCTGGATTATTATTTGCCAAAGCTCCCAAAGTAACTCCAAGAACTCTGTAAGATTGATCTTTCAATCCTTCTGTCAATAGTTTTTCATGTCCTGAATCTTCTCCGAAATAACCTTCTAAGCTTTTATAAGCATTCGCTCTTACTGAAGATTTTTTGCTTTTAGTCAACTTCAATAAAGTGGCTTTGAGTTTTTCTGGTTGTTGCTTTTTCAATTCTGCCAAACTTCCCATTGCCATATTATTAAAATCTGGGTGAGGCTGCTCCAACATATTGAACAGTGCAGTTACAAAGGATGCATCTTTGCTTCTTTTTACTTTTGCCAATGCTTCTTTTTTATCTAAATAAAGAGGTGCATTATTCAATTGGTAAATCCATTGTTCCATTGGTTTTTCTTCTGTCTTTTTACACAAAAGAACTTTGTCTGCATCTATATTTACTAATAATGGCTTTTCTGTAAAAAACTCAAACGACTGATTTGTTTTCGTTACCGTAATGTTCTTTCTTTCTACTTTTTCATTGGTATACACATCAATTCCAATTGGTAATTTGAACACAGGAAATTTTTCCAAATCTTGTTGTTGCTCAACCGTTACCGTTAATTTTTTAGTTATCTCGTCATATTTTTGTGAGAATTTCAATGTTGGATGTCCTTTATCAAAATACCATTGATTAAAAAACCAATTCATATCTTCTCCCGTTATTTCTTCGAAAGAAAGTCTCAAATCATGTGCTTCTCCTGTCCCAAACCTCAACTTATCTAAGTAATGTTTCAATGACAAAAAGAAAGCTTCGTCTCCCACATAATTTCTCAACATATGTAAGATTCTTCCTCCTTTGTTGTAAGAAGTACCGTCAAACATTTCCATTTCGTTCTCGTAATCAAAATACACTAAGTCGTGGTATCCACTTTGTCCCGAAGAAAGGAAATAACCGGTCATTTCTCCAAATGCGTTTTTGTCGGCAACTACTTTTCCGTGTTCGTATTCATCCCACAAATATTGGCTGTAATTTGCAAACGATTCATTTACCGTTAGGTTTGACCAAGATTCGCACGTTACCAAATCCCCAAACCAATGGTGAAATAATTCGTGTGCAATGATAGATTCGTTATCTGAATCCAATAATTCTCTGTCTGTTTGATATAAAAAATCTCCGTGAATTACTGCTGTAGTATTCTCCATAGCTCCCGAAACGTAATCTCTCACCACAATCTGGTTGTATTTGTCCCAAGCGTATTCTACTCCCAATTTATCAGAAAAGAACTGAATCATTTTTGGAGTTTTTCCAAAAATTGCTTTTGCATAAGGAGTGTATTCTGGTTCTGTGTAATAGTTCACTTCCATTTTCTTCCCATCTGGGCGAGTCCAAGAATCTTTGGTGATATCAAATTCTCCCACAGCCATCATAAATAAATACGGAGCGTGAATCAAATCTTGTTTCCAATAATCGGTTCTTGTTCCATCAGCATTTTTTGTAGAGGAAATCAGTTGCCCGTTCGATAAAGTCAAGTATTTATCTTTTACTGTTATCGATATCTCTTGAGATGTTTTCTCGTTTGGAGAATCAATCGTAGGAAACCAACACGAGCTTGATTCTGTTTCTCCCTGAGTCCATATTTGAGGCATTTTGTTTGGATCTGTTCCCAATGGATTTATAAAATACAATCCTTTTTCATCTGTGATTGCACTGCTTCCACTTGCTTCTAATTCGTTAGGTTTTGCAGTGTAATCAATGTGTATTTCGTAAGTTTCTTCTCTTGTGTAAGTTTTACCCAAATCGATAGTGATTTTCATACCATCATATTTATACTTTAGTCTTTTGGTACCCATAGTGATAGTATGAATATCAAATCCTTTTGCATCCAAAACCAATTCGTTAGTTGCATAAAAATAAGGTTTAAAAGTAAGTTCTGCTTTTCCTAATAAATGCTGTTTATCCCAATCAAACATCACGTCAAGCTTAGTGTGAAGTAAATCATTTACTTTTTTATTACTCGCTTGGTAATCGGCAACTTCAGTCTTAGCAGTTCTGTCACTGTCTTGGATTGTAAGTTCTGGCAATGCAACCACCTTTATTGGATCTACATCTTTGGGTTGTTTTAATGTTTTACAACTTGCAAGTAATGTTGCTAGTGTGATTAAGGTTATTATGTTTTTCATATTTCTTTTTTTATTCTGATTAATTCCCTCCTTGAGGAGGGCTAGGGAGGTGACTTTTCATCTGGTTGTCACCCACCTCAATCCTCCCTCAAGGGAGGAAGTAATTCTCGATTCATATTTAGTCTTCCAACTTCTGTCTTCGTGCTCCCAACTTCTACTTAAGTCCCGCTCTCTCCAGCAAAGCATCTGGATTTGGTTCTTGTCCTCTGAATCTTTTGTATAATTTCATTGGGTGCTCAGTTCCTCCTTTGCTCAATATGTTTAGTGCAAATGAAGCTCCTATTGTTGGGTTAAAAATTCCTTTCTCCTTAAAGAAAGCAAATGCATCTGCATCCAAAACCTCAGCCCATTTGTAACTGTAATATCCCGAAGAATATCCTCCATTATAAATATGAGAAAACGCTACCGACATACAATTCTCTGCTACATCTGGAGTGAAAGCTGTTTTATCGAATGTCTTTCTTTCGTGTGCTTTTACGTCTGTAATTCCCGAAGGATCTATTCCGTGCCAGCTCATATCCAATAATCCAAAGCTCACTTGACGAAGTGTTGCTAATCCTTCCATAAAATTGGCAGATTCTTTAATCTTCTCTACAAACTCCATAGGTATTGTTTCTCCTGTTTCGTAGTGTTTTGCAAATAAATCCAAACACTCTTTTTCGTAACACCAGTTCTCCAAGATTTGACTTGGTAATTCTACAAAATCCCAATAGACACTTGTTCCCGATAAACTTGGGTAAGTTGTATTCGCAAGCATTCCGTGCAATCCGTGACCAAACTCGTGGAACAAAGTAGTTACTTCATCAAAAGTCAAAAGCGAAGGTTTTGTTTCTGTCGGCACTTCGTCTCCGCTCAGCACAGGCTTAGTGAAATTACATACGTTAGAAATGTGTGGCCGTTCGTTTTTTCCGTTTTTGTTTTGTTGCGATTTGAAACTTGTCATCCAAGCTCCGTTTCTCTTTCCTTCTCTTGGGAAATAATCTCCGTAGAAAATAGAAACCAAATCATTGTTCGCATCATACACTTCGTAAGTAATTACATCAGAGTGATATTTGTCTATCGTATCCACTTGCTTAAAAGTCAATCCAAATAATTTGTTCGCAACAGTAAAAGCTCCTTCAATTACGTTTTCTAATTTGAAATACGGCTTTAGTTGTTCGTCATCCAGATTGAATAATTTCTTTTTCAATTTCTCTGCATAATAAGCCGAATCCCATTTCATAAAATCTGCGATTCCATCTAGGTCTTTGGCAAACTGAGCCAAGTCGTCAAATTCTTTTTGTGCAAATGGTTTAGCTTTTTCTAGCATCTCTCCCAAAAACTCATTCACTTTCTCTGGGTTTGTAGCCATTCTTTCTTCCAATACAAAATTGGCGTGAGTATCGTATCCCAATAAATTTGCTCTTTGGTGTCTTAACTTTGCTATTTGAAGCGCGTTTTCTTCGTTATTAAATTCATTGTCCTGAAAAGCTCTCGATCCATAAGCAATTGCCATTTTCTTTCTCAACTCTCTGTTCTTGGCGTATTTCATAAACGGACCGTAACTTGGGTAATGCAAAGTAAATACCCAACCCTCAGTTCCTTGTGCTTTTGCAGTTTGTGCGGCCGCTTCTTTTACTCCATCAGGCAATCCTTCTAAATCACTTTCTGTTGTCAAATGCAGCTCGTAACCGTTTGTTTCTGCCAATAAATTTTCTCCGTAAGTCAGTTTTATCTTAGATGCTTTTGCATCAATTTCTCTCAATGCTTTTTTATCTTCCTCATTCAAATTCGCTCCATTTCTAGAAAAACCTTTGTAACTGTTTTCCAATAAAGTCAATTGCTCTGGAGTTAAATCCAAACTCTCTCTTGTGTCATACACTGCCTTCACTCGATGGAACAAAGCCGGATTAAGTGTTACGTCATTTCCAAACTCTGTAAGTAAAGGAGAAACTTCTTGCGCTATAGCTTGAATTTCGTCATTGGTTTCAGCAGAATTTAAATTAAAAAACAAACTAGAAACTCTGTCTAATTGGTTACCAGAAAATTCCATTGCTTCTATGGTGTTTTCGAAAGTGGGTTCTTCTGGATTGTTTGCTATAGTTTCTATTTCTTCTTTGGCTTCTTTTATCAAAATTTTGAAAGCTGGAGAAAAATGTTTGTTTTTCACTTTTGAAAAAGGAGCTAAATCAAAAGGAATTAAAAGTGGATTGTTTTGTTCTGACATTGAGTTTATTGGTTCTTTATTTTATGAGGAGTAAAAATAGTAATTTCTTGGGTATTAATTTCTTTCATTATATAAATGGATAATTTTGGGGATGAGTGAATTTGAGAAAACAATTTGTAGATTTAAACTATGATTTTATTTACCCGCTTTATGATTTTTAGAAAGTATTCAGCCATCACTTTATGGCCGTTTATTGTGGTGAATAAAAAGCGAAAAGGAGAAAAAGTTCTTCTCAATCACGAGCGAATTCATTTGCGACAACAAATAGAATTATTAATAATTCCCTTCTACCTCTGGTATTTCACAGAGTTTGTATTTCGCTATTTTCAATACAAATCTTGGGATTTGGCTTATCGAAATATCTCATTTGAGCGTGAAGCCTATGCGAATGAATCCGATATGGAATATTTAGGAAAGAGAAAGTTTTTAGGGTTTTGGAAGTATTTCTACCTATAACCTAAATACCATCTGAATTTGTCCTGAATTATTTCGTGTTTGTTGATTTTGATGTGAGTTAAAAACGCATCTGCCACAGGAGATAACTTTTTATTCTTTAGCCAAATTAACCTCCAATTTGTAGTTATTGGAAGCCCCTCGAAAGGAATAACAAACAATTCTTGATTGGACAATTCATTCTTTATACCAATCAGTGGTAAAACAGAATACCCAATTCCTGCTATTAATGCTTGTTTTACAGCTTCATTAGATGTCAACTGCAAACTCTTTCTTTCTTTATCTTGGTTAAAACATTCTACCATTGCTGCTCTTGTTGCAGATCCTTCTTCTCGGTAAATTAGAGGCCTTTCTTTTTCAATTTTCTTAGTATTACCTACTAAAAATAACTTATTCTCTAGCATAATTTCTTCATGCACTTCAAAATCTGTGGGCAAAACAGACACAAAAGCAAAATCAATCTCATTGTTTTTTAAGCTATTTACGACACTCGTCTTGTTGGAAACATCTAAAGTCAAATCAATACCCGAATTATCACGCAGAAAATTAGTCAAGAAAAACGGAATCACATATTTCCCAGTAGAGGCTACAGAAAGTCTCAATTTCCCCGAAAATAATCCACTGTATTCCTTTGTTTTATATTTTATCGCTTCAGCCTCATTCAAGATGTTTTCGATAATCAAAGCGATTGACTTTCCAAATTCTGTGACGTGGGTTTTCTTTCCGATAATCTCTGTCAATGGGATATCAAACTGAGATTGAAAGTTTTTCAATTGAATGGAAAGAGCAGGCTGAGTCATGTGCATCTCTTCTGCAGCTCGCGTAATACTGCCCTGACGAACTACTTCTTGGAAAATTCTTAACTGATGTAACGTGTAATTCATAAAAATAATTTATAGGTAACATTCTTTAAATATATTAAATCAAATGCTAATTCTCCTCTGTTTCATCAATTATCAGAACAAAGAAAATAAAATAAGCAACTGTGTCACGTTATTTAACTCAGGTTTTAACTATGCTAAAAAAAACTATAATTAACTAAAAATAAATGATTTAATTTTAAACCTACAAGACAAAACACCCTATTATGTACCAAAAAACAACACCAATCTCAAAAAACAAAATAATGCATATAAAAATTACGAGAAAAATTACAGCACATCTAAACCATAAAAATAGCTTATGTATTTAATAAAAATATTAAACTTTTATTAATGATTTCTTTCACGCACCTTTGTACCAACAATTTAAAAACAGTACCCATGCAAGAGTCGTCCAAACAGCTAAAAGAAGCAAATGCTAATTCCAATGTAGAAGCAAACTTCAAAAGATTCTGCGAAGCTCAGAAAATTAAGCCAGCAGCTTTAGTTACCTACAAGTATATTTTGACTGTAGCTATTATGCTTGGATTATTTATAGGTTTGGTTTCTGTGTACTCGCCATCCCTACTAAAACAGGTTATACCGTGTGCAGCAATCATTTTGTGCGCAGCAATACCTATGACACTGAACAGAAAAAAATAATTTTCAACTCTTTTTAAAACCACATCATTATGGAAAATAGCAATCAAATAGAAAAATCAAACTTAATTAGCGGAGTTTACAAGCCGTACGAAGCAAAAAACATTTTGACTTCAATGATTAACAAAAATATCAATGAATACAAATTGCAATACATGAGCAATTGGGAGCAGGATCATTCTGCTAACCAACAATTCTTAGATGACAAAATTAAAGAGCTGACCGAAAAAAAGAAAAATTTCGAAAAAATAATTGAAGAAGCAGCTCAAGGGGGATACAGTATTTGCCTAGACGAAGTAGTAGAACTAAAACTAATCAAAGCCGTTTCTTAAAAAAAAGGCAAATTAAAGCATGGATTTACAACTACTTATCGACAATCTAACAAACCCAGCTTTGTTATTTTTCTTCTTGGGATTATTAGCTGTTAAGCTTAAAAGTGATTTAGCAATCCCACCCAATTCATCAAAATTTATTTCTCT
>JBDMYC010000027.1:0-2609 GCA_039770535.1 Flavobacteriales bacterium | reverse complement strand
GTGTTAAAAGTAAATTTTTCATCATATAATATTTATTTGGTTAAGACCAAATGTACTAATTTTAAAAAGGTTTGACCAAGAGTTTTTGTTAAAAAAAGAGGAGAACTGTACAAAAAACAGAAAAACCTCACAGAAACTAGGCTTCTGCAAGGTTTTATTTCAGCTTATTTTGAACTAGTACTCTACCTCACTACATAGTTTATGGGTAATACCAATCTCACTCGCACAGGTTTGTGGTTTTGTTCTCCTGGTTCCCAATTTTTCAGTTTCTTTACTGCTTCCAGTGCGCCTTCGTCAATCATTTCGTGAATTCCTCTTTTGATCTTCGCAGCTGAAATCGATCCATCTGTTTCCACCACAAATTCTATGTAAACTTTTCCGCTCACTCCAATTCTGTTTTTAGGAATGTGCTTAGCTAAGTCTTTAAACATCTCGGCATCTCCTCCTGGGTAAGCAGGCATTTTTTCTGCGTAATCTACTGGTGGCAAAGAAATTGGCTCAGTAGGTTCTCCAAAATCTACTACAGAATCCAAGGCAGCAGTGGGTAAAGTGACAGGTTTTGTTTTCACCATCACAACCGCAGAATCTAAAATTTCTACATCTGTTACCGTGAACGTATCAATAATCTCTTCCATAGCTTGTGGAGGACTAGTTTTTGGTTTGGGTTTGATGATTTCGACCATTTGAACTGCAGGTTCTCTTTCTACTAATTCTCCTATTTCGAGAGTTGGAAGGGTATAGGTGAGGTCGTGATTTGCCCATTCAAAAGCCATTAATAGGATTCCCAGAGAAGTAAGTAGCCCAAAAAGAAAGATGCTTTTCTTCTTGTTTTCAAGGCTCGCCTTTTTTGTTTTTTTGATTTCCATAACGTTTCGGATTTTTTAAGATGAATAAAATGTATACTGTTCTGTACACGTCAACTTCCGTTCCGTTCAATGGGATTTCGTTATCTATTTATTTTAAGGTAGTTTTTTTAGTTTAATGGGTGGATTCTTTGGGGAGTTAGTTGCAAGTTACTGGTTTTGCGATAAAATTGTTTTACGGAGTCATCCTGAATTTAGTTCAGGATCTCAAGAGACTATTTATTTGTTGAGTTAAATGTGTAGAGATTCTGATATTAATTCGGAATGACATTACTTTTTCAAAAAAACATACCATCAAAACTCCCAACTTAAGACTTTACCATCAACTTAAATCCCTTTCCATGAATATTTACAATCTCCACTTTTTCGTCTTGATTCAAATATTTACGCAATTTTGTGATGTAAACATCCATGCTCCTTCCGTTAAAATAATTGTCGTCTCCCCACACAGCTTTCAGCATGTCGTTTCTATCCACTTCTTTGCCCATGTTTTTACAAAGGATCTTGAATAATTCGCTTTCTTTGGTTGTCAATTTTTGCTCATTTCCTTGAAAGGAAAGAATTCGTGTATTGAAATCAAACAAATAGTTGTGAATGGAATACAAATGATTCTCTTCTTGCTGGTTTGTTCTTTTCAGAATTGCATTCACTCTTGCCATCAATTCGTCCATGCTAAAAGGCTTGGTGAGGTAGTCGTCCGCGCCAATTTCAAAACCTTTTAGTTTATCTTCTTTCATGCTTTTGGCCGTCAGAAATAAAATAGGTACTTCTTTGTCAATTCCTCTAATATCTTGAGCCACTGCAAATCCATCTTTTTTTGGCATCATCACATCCAAAATCACAAAATCATAGGAATCTGCCGTAAAAGCCTTGTAAGCTTCTTCTCCATCCACACTCAAAGTGCAGTTGTATCCTTTCGCTCTGATAAATTTACTCAATAGCATTCCCAAGTTGGGATCGTCTTCGGCAAGTAATATTTTTGTTGGTTCCATGGTCTTGTTTTATTCAGTTATTTTAATTGGTAAGAGGAAGTTTAATGATAAACGTACTTCCATTTTCTTTAGTACTTTTCACATCAACATTTCCTCCATGCAGTTCCACAATCGATTTCACGTAATTGAGTCCAAGTCCAAATCCTTTCACATTATGCAAATCTCCTGTCGGCACTCGGTATAATTTTTCGAAAATCTTATCCAGATTTTCTTTGCTGATTCCTATTCCATTATCCGCAACCTTAATGATGTAATTATCGATAGTTTTGAGCGTAGAAATAGTTATTTTAGGAACAGCTGTTGTATATTTTATTGCGTTATCAACTAAGTTTTGAAAAACACTTGTCATGTGCTGAGTGTCTGCCGCCACAATGAGTTCTGGCAATTCATTTTTGATCTCAATCTCTCCTCCCAATTGCCCAATCTGTAGCGAAAAATTTTCTTTCACCTTGGCCAATACTTCCAGTAAATTGATGGGTTCTTTTTGCAGTTTCACTTGGCCTTTGTCCAAGATAGCTGTTTTGAGAACAGTGTCTACCAGTCCTTTTAGTCGCGTGTTTTCTTCTTTAATCATACCAATGAAAGTGCCCTGCATTTCTGGCGTATTCATGTCTTGATCTGTCAAAGCTTCGCAAGCTAATTGAATCGTAGAAATTGGCGTTTTCAGTTCGTGAGTCATGTTATTGATGAAATCATTCTTTATTTCTGACAATTGCTTTTGCTTATAAATGGTATTCACAGTGTAGTAAAAAGC
>JBDMYC010000026.1:0-4481 GCA_039770535.1 Flavobacteriales bacterium | reverse complement strand
TATCTAGTTAATAGTGTTAAGTTCGTAACTCATTACAAAAATAGTTCAATATCCTACAGGTATTGCTATTTTTGATAAAAAAAAATTAGAATGAATAGCACTAATTCTCTCGCAGCAATACTTCTTTCGGTATTTTTAATAAGCTGTAATTCAGTTAAAAAATATAACGAAACAATAAATTCAAAGCATTCAGTTGCTGAATTGCATAAAGATATAGACTTCACATTCAAGAAGATTGAAAAACTACACCCGAGCCTCTATTGGTTCATTACAAAAGAAGAGCTTGATGGCAAAGTAGATAGCGTAAAAAACTCGATTACAGCTCCTCTCACTAGCAAGGAGTTCTTTTTTGTGCTCTCTCCCCTAGTTTCAGAAATTAGACAAGGACACAACAGTGTTGGATTCCCAATGAAAAGATTTGAAAAAGAGGAACTGAAAGAATACAGGAAAACCACCAATAAATTTAATCTATTAAGCTTTGAAAACATTGAGGGCAAAATAATTATTGATGACATCTATGATTCTGTAAAAACCTTACAATACGCAGAAGTACTGAAAATAGATACGTTCGAGACAGCAGAATTGATTGCGAAATACAATGATTTACGCTCAAGTGATGGATTCAACACCACGTTTATTGAAAGGCGAAAAGGAATGATGTTGAAATCTTACTATTATTACGAAAATCCAACATTGGACTCTGTGACTTTGAAACTCAAATTAAATGATTCCGTTTTTGATACGACCTTTTTGAGAGTGAAAAAGCCAAAAGACATCAAAGACTCTCTTGAAAATATAGCTTTCAAGGCTTTGAGTGATACAGCAAAAAAGAGGGTGAGAAAAGAAAAAGAAGAAAAAGAAGAGTTTGAAACTATAAGAGGTTACAACAAGAAATTTGACATATTCACAAGAGATTATCAGTTCATGAAAGACTCTTCTGTGGCATATTTAAAGATAAGAGGATTTACGGATGGTCCTTATGCAGAATTGTATGAAGAATTTTTTGCAGAAGTGG
Organism: Flavobacteriales bacterium; assembly: GCA_039770535.1. Lineage (GTDB taxonomy): Bacteria > Bacteroidota > Bacteroidia > Flavobacteriales_D > CAJJDF01 > CAJJDF01. The sequence goes on along the minus strand of JBDMYC010000026.1, from coordinate 3,466 downwards.
ACTCTGCTAAAAGTAATGCCCTTATTATTGATTTAAGAAATAACTTAGGTGGACGATTAGCCGAGATTCATCATTTAATGAAATACTTAGCGAAAACAGAGTTTAAAACCATGACTCCCATGGAAAGCAAGACAAGATATCCCAAAACAAAGGCAATGTGGAGCACTCAAAATGATCCCATTTCTGCAGTTGTAAAAGCAATTGCGACACCTTTTATATATACCTACGAGCAATATACATCAAAGAAAAGAAACGGAATTGTGTACCACCAAATGAAAGCTAATAAACCTACAGAACCGTTTGATCAATCGTTTTTGGGAGATGTATATGTTTTGGTTAACGGGAACTCATTTTCTGCATCTTCTGTCATCTCGAGTAACCTGCAAGGCTCCAAAAGAGCTACAATTGTAGGTGAAGAGACGGGAGGAACTTTTAATGGTACAGTGGCAGGAGTTTTCAAACCTATTAATTTACCTCATTCAAAACTTAATGTTCAATTTGGTTTAGGAATGATTAGAGCACCTTATACGGAATCACCTGATGGATATGGAGTAATTCCCGATTACACAATTCTGCCTACTTTAGAACACAGAAAACAAGGAATTGATACAGAATTGGAATACGTGTTGCAGCTAATCAAAAACAAAAAATTAGAAGAGGAACAAGCAAAAAAAAATAAAGAAGATAAAAAAGAGGAAACAGAAAATTCTGAGGAACTTCTGGAAGATGAAATAGATGAAAATGAAAGCGACAATGAAAAATAACAAACCGTTATTCAAATTTTTAATTCTATCATTTTTTGCTTTAGTTATTCATAGCTGCGTCAATGTTTTTAGGCTGGCAGATTTAAGAGGAGAACATTTTATTGAAAAGAACGAGGAGCAAAAAGCCCGTATTTTATTAACCAAAATGGGAACTGCTCATGGGATCGAAAACTGGAAAGGGCTGAACAACTACACTGTCCGATTTACTGAAGAGTTTTTTGGTTTTGCTGGTCAACAATTAAATCCTTACAAAAACGAAATTACATCACTAAGAGCAAGTTACATTCCGAAAAAAAACTTTGGCAGGTTAGAAATAACTTCGGGCCGTGAACAAGGAACGGACTGGGGAATACAAGAAAACAAAGCTTATATGGTTTTTGAAGATGAACTAAAAGAAACTGTGGATCTTGTGATTCGCAATTGGGTTCCAAAATACCAATCGCTATTTGAGTTTGTTAGTAGAATTCAAAGTGCAAATTCTCTCTCTTATTTGGGGAAAGATACAATAAATGGAACTAGCTGCGACCAAATATTTGCAACTTGGAATTCCTCCACTCCACAAAAAAATGTAGACCAATACGTAATTTGGATAGATGACAGCACTCATCAAGTTACTAAGCTTGAATTTACTTCACGCACAGTCAGCAAGCATGCAAATGAGTCAGTGTACTTTTCCAACTACAATAATTATGAAGGCATTATTATTCCTTCAGAAATTAGTTTCGAATCAAATTTGAAAAGAAAATCAATTCTTCATAAAATAACTATTTATGGATTTGAAAAGAACTACACGCAGCAACAAGCTCTTCAACCTATCGAAATACTTGACGAACTAGAATAACTATTTAATTGTGTCGTTCTTGAGTTATCAACTCCGTGTTTTATGAAAAATATTGGCTTTTTTTTATTCTTACTATTATTCTATGGAGCTTACGGTCAAAGTAACGACTCTGTAATTAACATTTTGAAAATGGATCTTGAGAACAAAAATTTAAACAGAAAAACGTTTATCTCTCAATTAAATGATAACGAAAGTTTTGTGATGAAATTCGAGTCTAGAGGATGTTTTCATTTTAATAAATCCAAACTCATAATTTCTAAAAAAAGTGGAGAATATTTTGTTGAGTACCTGAATAAGAGAAGGCACATTGATTTTTTGGAACATGAAATTGTTCATGATTTTGAGATGGAATTGTACCAAAAGGATTTAAATAATTACTGCACCACACAAGACTATTATACAATTACATCTCGAAAAGAAACCCTCACAATAATTGACGGCAGTTGCAGCTGGAGAGGATTTCAATCGTTACTTTCTGATCTCAAATTGAAATAAATCACCTGAATCGCAATCGAAAACTCAATCCAGCAACTGGTTTGTTTATTTCTTGCGAAAAAGTAAAAGGACTAACATCCATGGTCAAATCTTTATCGACATTAAAATTGAAAAGATGACCGTCCACATTGGCGTCTATAATGTTCAACATGTAAGCTACAGCCGTAAAAATATACATGTTATCTCGCCATTTTCTGTGATAATTGGATAATTCGAGCAATTGAAAATCTTCGTAGAACAAAAAATCATTTGAATTTCTTGTTCCGTTTAAGTTACGAAATAACAACTCGTCTCTGGCTACATTATACTCTCGATTATTTATAATTGCTGCCGTCAAGCACCCTCCAATAGCAGCATACACAATCGGAATTTTCCAAGATTTTTCATTGTAATATTGTCCCAATCCCGGCAACACAGCTGAATAAATGGTAGCTTTTCTGGCAGAATGCACTGAATCAGATCTAAATCTATTTTTTTGTCCAAAACTATTCACATGACCACAAAAAATGACAACAATCAAAAGTGCAGATTTCATAGCAGTATGAAAAACTTTGTTAGTCATTCAGTAAGTCAAGAATTTTTCTTAAATGAGAATGGTCTTTGAATGGTATCGTTATTTTTCCATTTCCTTTGTTGGTTTTCGCAATCGCAACTTTAGAACTAAATTGTTGAGACAGTTCGTCTCTCATTTTTTGCTCTTCATAAGACAAGGAATATCGGGAAGGTTTGGAAGCTGCTTTTTCTTTCGGCTCATTCATTCCTTTTACTAGTTCCTCTGTTTTCCTCACAGAAAGCCCCTCATCTTGCACTTTTCTGAATGTTTTAATAAGTTTGGTGTCATTTTCAATTCCCAGTAAAGCCCTTGCGTGTCCCATGGAAATCACTTTGCTGGACAAAGCCAACTGGATCACGTCTGGTAATTTGAGAAGCCTCAAGTAATTGGTAACCGTACTTCTATTTTTACTTACCTTCTCCCCCAATTCTTCTTGCGTCAATTCGCATTCTTCAATTAATCTTTTAAAACTAATTGCTACTTCTACTGGGTTAAGATCTTGTCTCTGGATGTTTTCTACGATTGCCATTTCAAGCATTGCTTGATCGTTTGCAATTCTGATGTAGGCAGGAACTTCTGTCAGTCCCACAATTTGAGAAGCTCTGAATCTTCTCTCTCCAGAAATAAGTTGGTATTTTCCGTAGCCTAATTTACGAACTGTAATCGGCTGAATAATTCCATGTTCTTTTATAGAATTGGCTAAATCTACCAAGGCTTCTTTTTCAAATTCTGTTCTAGGTTGAAAAGGATTTGCTTCAATATCTGTTACACTAATTTTGGACACAGAACCAGATGAAGGAGCTTGCACAGCAG
>JBDMYC010000025.1:0-19581 GCA_039770535.1 Flavobacteriales bacterium | reverse complement strand
CATGATTTGCTCGTAAGTCGAAGTGTTCATGAAATGGAAACCTTGATCGTCTTTGTACAAAAATTGGTAACTTCTTGTTTCTACTCTCACATCATCAATCTTGTGACCCGCAGAAAACGTGTTGTCCAAAGTTCTTCCTGTTGTCAAACTCTTCATTTTTGTTCTCACAAAAGCAGGTCCTTTTCCTGGTTTTACATGCTGGAATGAAGTGATTTTGAATAAGTCATGCTTGAATCTGATGCATAATCCGTTTCTGATGTCTGATGTATTTGCCATATAATTTTATAAATAGGTTCTCTTAAAAATGTTGACCAAGATACTACTATCCGAGTTTTTATACAACATAAATTCGGATGAATCTGTGCGCCACGAATTAAAAATGCTGTCTTTTTTTGTTGAATTGAACTCTTGGTTGTATAAATCAACTAGGGTTGAATAAAGATTCTCTTCATTCGAGTGCAGGTGAATATCTATTTCGTCAATCAGTTTATTTCTGCTTTTGTAGTATATTTTTGATGTAATTTTTTTCTCTATAACCGCTCTTTGATTTATTTTCAAAGTATCGTTTAAACTACTTCCAACAAGTTCTTCCTCTATGTTTTGGATAATGTTTTCTGCTTCCAGCAAAGGAGTTTCTACACAAGAAAAAACAAGAATCAAGACCAAAAAAGCAAAGTATTTCATGGTTAGGCCAATTTTGTATTGTTGTGATGACGATCTCCGTCTCGATTTGTTTTCTTTTCCAAGTTTTTTGCCAAGGCATTAGTCAAATCCACTCCTGTTTGGTTTGCAAGGCAGATAATGACAAACAGAACATCTGCCAATTCATCTCCCAATTGCTTCTTTTTTTCTTCGTTTTTGAAAGATTGTTCTCCGTATTGACGAGAGATTATTCGTGCAACTTCTCCTACTTCTTCAGTCAATATTGCCATGTTGGTCAATTCATTAAAATAACGAACACCATGTTTGTTAATCCAATCGTCTACAATAGTTTGTGCGTTTTGTATGGTCATAATGTCTTATTTGGTCGTGAATTGGTGAAGCAGAATAGAAGTAGCGATCGCTACATTGAGCGATTCGGCCTTACCTATTTTAGGGATTTTAATTTTATTCGTTACAAATTTTTCTAGTTCGGAGTTGATTCCATGCGATTCACTTCCCATGAGTAAAAAACAATCTGGATGTACAGAGAATGAGTTCGATATTACCTCTCCGTCAAGAGCTGCACCAAAAACTGGCTTGTCTGTTTCAGTAAAAACTTCGGCTAAATTTCGGTAAGTCAATTCAATATTAAAAATAGAGCCTTTGGTAGATTGGACAACTTTCGAATTAAAACAATCCACAGAGTTTGGAGAGCAGATAATATTTTTTACTCCAAACCAATCTGCTGTTCTTATAATAGTTCCCAAATTACCGGGGTCATTAATTGAATCTAAACAAAGAGTTAATCCTTTTTCAAGATTTTGTTTGTCGTTTGGAATTGGAATGCTAGCAATCGCAAGTACTTTGTCTGGAGAGGATAAATTACTAATTTGAGATAACTGCTTTTTGGTGACTTTTGTCACTGCGATAAGCTCGTGACGAGATTCCCATTCCTCGGTTGCAAACACAGACAGACATTTAAATGAAGAATTTAGTAACTCGTTCACATTTTTTTCTCCCTCTACAACAAACTCACCATATTCTTGGCGGTATTTTTTTTGTTTGAGCAAACGGATGTGTTTCAGTTGGTTTTTTGTAATTTCAGGCATTAAATTTGCAGGTTATCCAATAAGTTTTTCTAAAAGTAACAGATAATTGTCACATAAACATTTCATAACTCTAATTTTTCTATCCTTTGTGGTGAGTTCTTGTTATACAAGGAAATTAAAAGATGGACAATATTTATTGGATAAAAACAAGATAGAAACCAACAACAAGGAAGTGGATAAGGCAGGATTATCCTCTGTGATTAAGCAAAGACCAAATAGAAAAATTTTCTCGGTAGTGAAATTCCACTTGATGTTGCATAATTCTTGGGATTCTACTCGTGTTGCAAACCGAGAGGTAAAAAAGGTAAAGCGAAAAAACAAAAGAATAGCAAAGAGAAATGTGCGAAGAGTGAAACGAGGAAAAGATACAATTCCACTCAAAACAAGTGAAAATTATGATTCTTTTGGAGAGAAAATTCTGTATTCGATTGGAGAAAAACCAGTGGTTTACAGTGAAAAATCGGCTAAGAACTCAGCCAATCAATTACATCTTTATTTAATTAGGAAAGGTTTCTTTAATAACACTGTTAAGGATTCACTTGCGTATCCGAAGCGAAAGTTTTTAGGGATTAGTTTAGGTACCAAGAAAAAAAGAGCCGAAGTTTTTTACGTGGTAAAAGTTGCAGATCCCTTCAGGATTAAAAACATTGAGTTGAGATCAAAAGATGCTGATTTATTGCAAGAAATCAAACAATATGCTGGTGAGTCTTTATTGAAGCAAAAAGCGATTTTTGATGTAGACGTACTTGACCAAGAACGCGACCGGATTTATACACATTTGGTCAATAATGGGTATTACAAATTCAATAAAAACTACATTAAATATTTTGTAGACAGCACTGTAGGTACTAACCAAGTTTCTATTGTCCTAGACATTGACTTGTTCAAAGAAAAGATTGCAAAATCAGATTCTATTCGTGTTACACCACACCAGAAATTTACTATATCACAGGTGCAGGTAAATTATACTGAAGATAAATTCAGTGAGCAAAGAAGAACTTATTTTTACAAAGGAATTGATTTTTATATTCAAGGCAAAAACGACATTGATGCCAATTTGTTTTATCGAACTTTATACTTGAAACCAGGAGATTTGTACAGCAAGCAAAAGCAGCAACAAATGTTTAAGAAACTTACTTCATTGGGGGTTTTTCTTACTGTAAATGTTCTTACAGAAGCCGATTCTGTCGAGAATTCAAATGGGCTGAAATTAACAATACGAGTAGATGGAGCAAAGAAACAAGATTATAAACTCGAGGCGAATGGAACTACCTCTGGAGGTAATTTTGGGATAGAAGGCTCTTTTGAGTACAATTTCAAAAATGTATTTAGAGGTGCAGAAATTCTCAATTTTGGTGTTGCAGGAGCGCTTGAGTCTCAACCTCTATTTCTTAATGATAACACCTCTGAAAATAGTAACGTTCCTCTTGATTTTAGCTCATTTTCTAATTTTTTTAATGGATTTAATACCATTGAATTTGGACCTAGCGTTTCGTTAACGATTCCTAGATTGCTATTTGTAAATACGGACAGATTTTTGAATATAAGTAACACAAGGACTGTTGTGAAACTATCGGTTAATTACCAGAGGAGATTAGATCAAACGACCTTAGATTATGAAAGAGGAATTCAGGAGTTAACCTACGGGTACGCTTGGAATATTAAGAAAAAATTCTTTCATCAATTCGATCCCTTTACAATAAGTGCTATTGAGGTAGAAAAATCACAAGCATTTACCGATAGAATTGATTTATTGAATGATAAACTCTTAAGAGCAAGTTTTCAGCCGCATATTATCGCTTCAACAAGATACCGTTTTGTCTACAATGATCCTAACTCGAGAAATAAATCGCGGACATCTATCTATTATGACGCCAATATCGAGAGCTCCGGAAGCGCTTTGAATGCTCTTTATAAATTGACAGATAGGGAAAGAGATCCAGTCACTAATTCTTATGAAATTTTTGGTATTCAATTTGCACAGTACCTTAAAACACAGCATGATTTTAGAGTGTATACCAAGATTAATGATAAAAGTAATTTTGTAGCTCGAGCAGTTGCTGGAATCGGAGTTCCTATGGAAAATACTAGTGCAGCACTGCCATTCGAAAAAAGTTTTTTTGCTGGAGGAACTGACAAAACGAGAGCTTGGAAAGCTAGGTCGCTTGGGCCAGGATCCTTTCGAGATTCTGTTCTTAATTTTGATAAAATTGGTGAAATTCTCTTAGAGGGAAATGCAGAATATAGATTTGATTTACTTGGTTTTTTAGATGGGGCGGTTTTTGTAGATGCAGGAAATATTTGGCTTATGAATGAGGATTCTTTGAGACCAGGAAGTCAGTTTAAATTTGAAAATTTCTTGAGTGAAATCGCAATTGGAGCTGGGTTGGGAATCAGATTAGATCTCGATTTTTTCTTAATCAGGTTAGATGTTGCTTATCCGCTCAAGAACCCTTCTTTGGCCAAAGGTGAAAGGTGGTTCTTTCAGCCCAAAGATGAGTATGATGCGTACCTGAATACTTTGAGTAACTCTGCCGCAGTGCCCTCTTTGTATTCTCCACAAATCAATGTTGGGATTGGATTTCCATTTTGATTTTTCTTAGTTTGTATGAACAAAAAAAAGCCAAACTAAGGTATAGTTTGGCTTTTAATTTTTAAGTCTAAATTCTTTTAAAACTCAGCATTATTTGGAGTTCTTGGGAAAGGGATTACATCTCTAATGTTAGTCATTCCGGTAACAAACATTACTAATCTTTCGAAACCAAGTCCAAAACCTGAATGCTTGCATGTACCGAATTTTCTTGTTTCCAAATACCACCAGATGTGTTCTTCTGGGATGTTAAAATCTTTGCATTTTTCTTTCAATACATCTAATCTTTCCTCTCTTTGTGATCCTCCAATTATTTCTCCTATTCCTGGAAATAAAATATCCATGGCGGCTACAGTTTTTCCATCTTCATTCTGCCTCATGTAAAAAGCCTTGAAACTTGCAGGATAATCATTTATAATGACTGGCTTTTTGAAGTGTTTTTCAACCAAAAATCTTTCGTGCTCGGTCTGTAAGTCGCTTCCCCATTCTGGCATGTAGGTGAATTTTTTCTTCTTGTAAGGCTTAGAGTTTTCTAGGATTCTAATTGCTTCAGTGTAAGTAATTCTCTCAAAATCATTTGCAGTGATGAATTCTAATCTTTCGATTAAGTTTAATTCGTTTCTTTCTGCTTGTGGTTTTGATTTTTCTTCGTTTAATTCTCTGTCTCTTAAGAATTCTAGATCATCCATACAATTGTCTAAGGCATATTGAGCAAGACTTTTCAAAAAATCTTCTGCCAAGTTCATGTTGTCGATAATGTCATTAAATGCCACTTCAGGTTCAATCATCCAGAATTCAGCTAAGTGACGAGTAGTGTTTGAATTTTCAGCTCTGAAAGTAGGACCAAACGTATAGACTTTTCCGAGTCCTAGTGCTCCAAGTTCAGCTTCCAACTGTCCAGAAACAGTAAGGTTAGTCTCTTTTCCGAAGAAATCTTTGCTTGTGTCTACTTCTCCGTCTTCGTTTTTTGGAACATTATTTTGATCAATAGTCGTCACTCTGAACATTTCTCCTGCACCTTCAGCATCACTCCCCGTTATAATAGGTGTATGCATTTGATAAAATCCTCTCGTATGAAAATACTCGTGAATAGCAAATGACATGGCGTGCCTTAGTCTGAAAACGGCTCCAAAAGTATTGGTTCTAATTCTCAAATGAGCTTTCTCTCTCAAGAATTCCATGGAGTGTTTTTTTGGCTGTAAAGGATATTCTTCTGGATTTGCTTCTCCCAAAACTTCAAATTTAGAAACCTGAATTTCAACACTTTGTCCTTTTCCTTGAGATTCTTCTAATGTACCTGTCACAGAAATTGAAGCGCCAACATTAATCATTTTAAGTACTGAGTCTTCTTGATTTTCTGGGTCAATTACAGCTTGAATGTTCTTGATTGTAGATCCATCATTAATGGCAATAAACCTATCGTTTCTGTATGATCTAACCCAGCCATTCACGGTTATTGTTGTGTTTATCAATTCGGTTGCTGAAATCGCCTCTTTTACTGTTGTTCTCTTCACGCTACTTTGTTTTTTTTGTTCCTAGAAATGAAGTTCAAAGATAAGTGGATAATTGAAAAATGTTTTCATAATTCACTTATTATTTTCTTTTCTGCTTTTTTTTATCAAAAAATTGAAATTATATGCTAATTCAATAATATCTTTGAAATTATATAGTTACTCTTAAAACACTAAAAGATATGTCCTTTATTAAGTATTCACTTGCGATTGTTTTCCTTTGCTTTAGTCTTTCTTCATACTCTCAAGATGAGAATGAACGATTTATTTTATTCAAATTGTATAAAAATGCTATTTTTGATTTAGGGGCAACCCAAGCTACACGAACAGTTACAGTTAGTAATTTTACACCCGCAATTGCATGGGGTAAAGGATCGAATTATCATGAGATTCAAATTACTTCGCTCAATTTTCAATCAAGAGCACAAAGCTTTTTGTACAGTGGAGGTGCAGAATATACTTACAATCACAGATTCAGTGATGACGAGGATAGTAAGTTTCACTTTTTCTTTGGGGGAGGATTTGGAATGGGTTTTAGTACAAAAAACTCATCCATTGAAACAGCCAACAGTTTGTTTGTTCCCACAATTGGAAAATTTATTAATCTGAATTTGGTTGCAATTCCCAGAGTTACTTACGAAATTAGAAGAAATGTAAATCTTGAGTTGAGTTTATCTTATAACTTTCTAGATTATGAAAATTCTAAACAAACTGCTGAAGATCCATCTGTTCCCGTAAACGCAAGAACTAACGTGTACAATGAATTGCAGTTCTTTCCTGGTAAGTTTTCTTTGAGAGTTGCCGGAATTGTTAGGTTTTAGAAAATGTTAAAAATGTTAAAAAAATAGGAGGCGCTTGTCGATCTCTCTATATTAGACGGATAATTGAAATAAAAATGAAGTTTCTATCTCAAATCGCGCTAGCGATAATGCTTTTGTCAGTTTCATTCTTCTATGGACAAAATGTTGCAAACGAGCCGCAGAAAAAAGTATTTTCTGCAAAGTTGTTTGGAAAATCTGTCTTCCAAGGAGAAAAAGCATGGGGAAACATTGCGGGTGTAATGACATCTTTTTCTCCCACAATCAATTGGGGAAAAGAATATGGGAATTACAATGAGGTGGAATTAACCGATTTCGGGTATGAAAAGACTCGTATTTCTGCAAACTTTCGTGTTGGGGCTCAGTATTCCTATAATTGGAAAGTGTATTCAAAATCTGAGGCTTCTAGGTTCTCTTATTTTATTGGTTCAGGTGTTTACGGTAGATTTAATAGTGGATATTTGGATGGGTCTGTGGACTATTACGATACCTTTTCTAATTTTAGTGCAGGGATTTCTTTTATACCAAGGGTTAACATGAAAATTGGAGAAAGATTGTATTTGGATTTAAATGTTCCTCTCTCAATCTACGAGCACCAATTTACAAACGGAGATTCTAGATATAACGGAAAAAACTATTCAACTAACAGTAATTGGGGAGAATTTTTACCTAATAAATTCACAGTAAATGTGGGGATTGCGATTAAATTCTAATCCAATTCCGTATTAATCACTTCTCGGTATAAATACTTCTTTTGTGAAGATTCATAAGGTCGATAAATGTAATAGGCATAGCCATTTTCGACCTTTACATTTTCTGCGTAACGGTAATTTAATTTGAAGGAAATTGAAGTAGTTCCATCATGTAAATCAATTGGTTTTAGATAATAATAGCCGTGTTTCAGAAACAATCCATAAAGTTTTTTCTCTTCTTTATCCTTCAGGATGGGTTGTTCCCAGTTTTTCTTCTCCTTGTCCTTGTGGTAAGAAATTGGAACCGAATCCAGTTTTTCAAAACTAGAGTTTATTTTTAGTAATTGGTCGCTATAATGGTCAAAAATAAGGATAGTATCGTTATTTACAAATAACGGAGCGTATAAGGGTTCGTAGTATAAACTTTGAGTAAAATTAGTAGCTCCAATCCATATTTCTTTATCAATTCCAGTTTTTAATTCCTTTCTGAATGCCCATAGTTTTTGCTTTGCTGGAGCGTATTTATATTCTGCTCGGTACAAATCCATCATGAAATTATTCTCCACATGATGCAATTTTTTTGCAACAGTATCTGTTGGTAATTGAGCATAATAATTGAAAGCAGGATAGGCATCACTGAAATCTGAGTAGATAAAGCGTGAGTTACATGTGTCAATAATTCTAGTCGTTAATTTGTAAAATGGTACTTTGTCAATAGGTCTCAGTCTAAACTCATTTTTCACTACTGAAATTAGAAATACCTTTGTCTTGGTGATTAAATACAATTTCCCCTCAAAATCTTTAAATAAACGTTTGGCATTAGGTGGTGTTTTGTATGTAGATATTAATTTATTTCTGCGAGAAGTGAGTTGCAAGAAAGCATTTTTCTTGAGCGATTTCCTGTAAGATAAAAGCACCATGTTTTCTCCAACAAATTCATAGTCATAAACGCTTGTTATCTCACTACCAAATACGGTATCAGGTTTTGCTTTCCCTGTTACAATGTATTGTTTCAGGGTTTTGTAGTCGAGTGCAATATCCAAATTCAATTCATTGTTTATGGTAGGTCTTAGAATAGATTTATTGATTAAAATTCTTTTCTGCTCATAGCTAACATGACTAATTACTAGTTCTACAGGACCATAGTATTTTAGTTCGATACTGAAATTTCCATTTTTTTTTGATTGCGTAATTTGCGTAGTTTTGGGACTAAAATAGATGTTGACATTGTCTATGAGTTCGCCAGTGGGACTTGTTACCCGACCTGTAATGACGTAACTTTCTTGTCCAAATCCAATAGAACAGGCTAAAATAAAGAATAGTAATATGTGACGATAAGGCTTCAAGTAATTGATTTTCTTAATAGATGCAATACAAATTTTATTCCATAAAAAAAGTGCTAGTTTTTTAGAAATAGCACTTTTTGATAGAACACAGTTTTAATCGTTTTAAATGGTGTCAATCCATCCCCATTTGTCAGTTTCTTGACCTCTTTTGATGTTGTTCAAAAACTTAAGGACTTTATTAGATAAATCTCTTCCTGCTATTTCTGGGAGCTCATAATTTTCTCCTTCGTGGCCAATAGTTTGTATTTGTGCAATGGTTGCGGCAGTTCCGGCACCAAATGCTTCGGTTAGTGAGCCATTTTTGGCAGCTTCAAGAACCTCGTCAACAGTTATTTGTCGTTCCTCTACAGAGTATCCCCAGTCTTTAGCAATTGTTAATACACTGTCTCTCGTGATTCCTGGTAAGATAGTTCCGGAAAGTGGAGCAGTTATCAAAGTGTTGTTAATCAGGAACATCACATTCATTGTGCCTGACTCTTCAATGTATTTATGTTCCTTACTGTCAGTCCACAATAACTGATGGTATCCTTGTTCTTTTGCAAGTTTTGCAGGATATAGCGAAGAGGCATAATTCCCTGCAGCTTTTGCTTCTCCTACACCTCCGTTTGCAGCTCTTGTGTAGTGAGTTTCTATTTTAACCTTCAAGGGTTCAGTGTAGTAACTTCCTACTGGGCAACAAAATATAACGAATTTATAAGTCTCAGAAGGTCTTATTCCTACGTATTCGTCCGTGGCAAACATGAATGGTCGAATATATAAGGAGTTGGTTTCATTTTCAGGAATCCACTCTTTATCTGTTCTCAAAAGGTCTTTTAATCCATTCATTACCAAATCATTTGGTATGTTTGGCATACACATTCTGTCTGCAGATTTATTTAGTCTATTAAAATTATCTTTCGCTCTAAAAGTGTAAACTTTTCCGTCTTTACGAAATGCTTTCATTCCCTCAAAAATACTTTGCCCGTAGTGCAATGAAGACATAGCAGGGCTAAAACTCATTTTCTCAAAAGGAACAATCTCAGGATTTTTCCATTCGCCATCTGCATAGTCCATTACGAACATGTGATCAGCAAATACTTTTCCAAAAGGAATGTTGTCAAAATCTACCTCACTTAGGCTCGAATGCTCGGTTTTAGTGATTTTTATTGTTGAAGTTTCTGTGCTCATAGTGTTTGTTTGTTAATCACCTACCTTTATTTTTTGGTTAAGTGTGCAAAATATTTTCTCCACTTTATCCCTCTATATTTTCCACAAAGATAGGTTTTTTTTACCATATTTAAAATACATTTTTTACTTTCGTTAGTGATAAAATTCTGTTAGCTTTAAGTAGTTGTTCAGCTCTAATAGGTAGTTAAAATCATTGAAAATCATTGATTAATAAGAAAAAAATAAAAGAAATAATATGAAAGCATACGTTTTTCCCGGTCAGGGAGCCCAATTTGTCGGTATGGGTAAGGAGTTATACGATAACTCAGAATTAGGTAAAGAATTGTTCGAGAGAGCAAACGAAATACTGGGATATAGAATTACAGACATTATGTTTGAAGGAACTCCGGAGGAATTGAAACAAACTAAGGTTACTCAACCTGCAATTTTTTTACATTCCACAATATTAGCAAAAGTTGCTGGAGATAATTTCAAGCCTGATATGGTGGCAGGACACTCTTTAGGCGAGTTTTCAGCTTTAGTAGCTGCAAACGCTCTGTCTTTTGAGGAAGGATTGAAATTAGTATATACACGAGCAATGGCAATGCAGAAAGCTTGCGAAAAGCAACCTTCAACAATGGCTGCTGTGCTTGGACTTGAAGATGAAATTGTGGAAAAAGCTTGTGCCGAAATTGATGGAATAGTGGTAGCAGCAAACTACAATTGCCCGGGTCAGTTAGTTATTTCTGGTGAAGTAGGAGCTATTGATAAAGCTTGTGAAGTTTTACTAGAGAAAGGTGCAAGAAGAGCATTGAAGCTTCCTGTTGGAGGGGCTTTTCACTCGCCATTGATGGCGCCTGCTAAAGATGAATTACAAGCAGGAATCGAAGCTGCGATAATCAAGGTGCCAGATTGCCCAATTTATCAAAATGTAGCTGCTAAAGCAGAAACCGACCCAGAGAAAATTAAAGAAAACTTAATAAACCAATTGACAGGAGCTGTTAAATGGACACAAACCATGAATTCCATTATTGCAGATGGAGGAGCAGAAGTGATTGAAGTGGGTCCAGGCAAGGTGTTACAGGGTTTGTTTAAAAAAGTAGACAGGCAATTTCCAACTTCGAGTTTGGAAGTTTAACCTATCTAATCATCCAGTTCTGAATCATTCCTTTGTATTCATTGCTGTAGATGAATTGATTGTCATCAATCTTCAGTTTTATTCTAAAGGTAGTTTCGAAAGTCCCTCTGTATCGAGGGACTTTCGTGTATATGTATTCTTTTGGTTTTATCTTATAGTAGAAGTTTCCAATTTTTTCTTTGGTTAGTTTTTCAATCTCTACCCATTCTCCCTTTTTGTTTTTTGCCTCTTGAGTTAGCATTGCGCCACCTCTATGAAGCAGTAAATAGTTGGTGTTTTTTATCGCTTTGTTTTTTATGATAACAGGAATTCCAAGTACAATTTTTTCTCTTTTTTTACGGTTTGTGACATTAACAGTTGTTTTGTTCGTATCCAACACGATAATTTTTAACTTATTGTGCTTCCCTTTGTTATACACAGCTTTTACCACCTGAATGGAGTCATTGGTTTTAAAAGGGTCATAAATTTGATTGTAATGAAACGGAACGGTAGCTTTTTTTCTTGGCGAGAATAGTTTGTTAGTCTCTGGTGCTAAGTCCATTTTGTAAAATTCTGAAAAACCAATTTTTGCTTCTTCCTCCTTGCAGTGAGCGAGAAGAATGAAACTCAGGAGGTATAGAATTAGTTTTTTCATTTTAATTAATCAAAAAAATAAAATAATGGGTTGGATGTCTCTCGTGTCGGGAGCGTCTAGTTTTTTTTTGTTAGGATTTAGTTCCGTAAGCTAAATCTCCAGCATCTCCCAATCCGGGTACAATGTATGATTTTTCGTCCAAGGTTTGGTCAATTTCACCTAACCAGTAATCTACTTCCTTGGGCATGTTTTTCAAACAGAAGTCGACCCCTGCTTGGCTAGCTACGACAGAAATAACGTGTATTTTTTTAGGAGTGCCCTTTTCTAGAATTGCTTTGTAGGCCAATACCATGGAACTTCCCGTAGCAAGCATTGGGTCGCAAAGGATAAGTGTTTTTCCGTCAATATTTGGGCTAGCTAGATATTCAATTTCAACTTCAAAATCATTTTGGTCTCCGTGCTTTCGATAGGCAGAAATGAACGTATTTTCCGCTTGGTCAAAATAATTGAGAACGCCATTGTGAAGTGGCAGTCCAGCTCGCAGAATAGTCGCAATGACTGGTTGCTCTTTTGGTACATTTGCTTTTGTGACTGCCAAGGGCGTAGTAATTTCCGTTTCATTATAATCCAAAGTCTTGCTGATTTCGTAAGCCATGATTTCGCCAATTCTCTCCAGATTTCTTCTGAATCGCATGGAATCATTTTGGATCGAAACATCTCTAAGTTCTCTCAAAAAGGTGTTTAAAATGGTATTGGATTTAATAAATTCAGTAATCATAAGTTCGGTTTTAAATGTAAATGCAAGAGCTAGTTCGGAATATCTTCCAAAGGCGAACTGCTTGCAGGAATAACATGAATATCTCTCTGAGGAAAAGGAATTGTAATGTTGTGATCTCGGAAAGTTCTATCAATCATGTATCGCAAATCACTTTTTAAGACTTCTATTCTAAAGATTTCTGTGGTCCAGAAATACAAATCAAAAACCAATGCTGAGTCTCCAAAATCTTTAAACATTACAATTCCTTTTCTCGATTTGCTTACAAGGCTGTGTTCGTCCATGCATTTCATCAATAATTTTGAAACTAAGCGAGTGTCACTTCCATAAGCTACTCCCACCGAAACACTAAAACGCATTATATTATTGTTGTGGCTCCAATTCGTTACGTTTTCAGTTATGAATTTTTTGTTTGGCATTATTATCGTGTAGTCGTCTCGAGTAATTAGTGTTGTATTTCTCAGTGTTATTTTTTCTACTTTTCCAATAGTTCCTCCCACCTCAATAATATCGTTTGCTTTAATAGTACCATCAAAAAGAATAATTATTCCCGCAATGAAATCAGTAAAAAGACTTTGAAGCCCAAAAGAGATAACTACCAAAATTGCACTCGCACTCACAATTAGGCTTGTTAGATCAAATTTCAGAATGTTGAGAACAACAAGAAACCCTATAAAAGCAACAAAATATTTTTGAATCTGAATAAAAGAGTCAACTCGACCTGAGCTGTCAGGATTTTTATCCATATATTTTTTAGTAATTGCTTTTGTTAACTTGAATAAAACAAGAGCAATTACAACAGTGAAAAAGATAAAAAATAATGATTTAACACTAATTATCTTTTCGTTATTGTCTCCATAAGTAATAAGGACTTTATTAAAAAAACTGAGCAAAATATAGGGGTTTAAGTATTTATCAAAAATAACTATTATAACTTGTAATGCGAAAAAAATACCGATAGATATTAGTTTTAAAATCTTGTGAAAACAAAAAAGCCACTATCGATAACGATAATGGCTTGTCTTTTGCTCCCCCTCAAGGACTCGAACCTTGGACCTATTGATTAACAGTCAACCGCTCTAACCAGCTGAGCTAAGGGGGAATTTAAATCTGGTTTCTTTTCTCTTTTTTTCAAATGAGAGTGCAATATTAGTTGAAAGTTTCTAATTAAACAATATATTTGCAAAAAAGTTTTAAGATTTTTGAGTAGATCGTAAAAAATCAAAAATTAATTCGAACAAAGAAAACAAATTTAAACACATAAAACGTTATAAATCAATGAAATTATTATCTATTGGAACTGTCGCTTTTGATGCTATCGAAACACCTTTTGGGAAGACGGACAAAATTGTGGGAGGTTCTTGCACATACATTGCACTGTCTGCATCTTATTTTTTAAAAAAATCTGGAATTGTTTCAGTTGTAGGAGATGATTTTCCCAAAGAAATGATTGCTAGACTTGAGTCAAGAAACATTGATTTGGAGGGGTTGCAAGTAAAGCAAGGCGAAAAAACCTTCTTTTGGTCTGGTAAATATCATAATGATATGAACACCAGAGATACTATTGATACCCAATTGAATGTATTGGAAAATTTTGATCCAGTAATACCTGAGTCATACAAACAAGCAGAATACGTAATGTTAGGAAACTTGGTTCCTGCAATACAGTCACAAGTTTTAGATAACTTGGGAGGTAAACCAAAATTCACTATGCTAGATACAATGAACTTGTGGATGGAAGTCGCAATGGATGATTTGAAAAAAGTGATTGAAAGAGTGGATTTGTTAACTATTAATGATGAAGAAGCAAGATTGTTATCTGGAGAATATTCTTTGAGAAAAGCAGCTAAAGTGATTATGGCAATGGGGCCAAAGTTTTTAATTATCAAGAAAGGAGAGCACGGAGCTTTGTTATTTGGAGAAAATCAGATTTTTTATGCACCAGCATTGCCACTTGAAGATGTATTTGACCCAACAGGAGCGGGAGATACTTTTGCAGGAGGATTTATTGGTTATTTGGCAAGCACAGACGATACTTCTTTCGAAAACATGAAGAGAGCCGTAGTTGTTGGTTCTGCAATGGCTTCTTTCTGTGTAGAGAAATTTGGATCAGAAAGAATAGAAGATTTATCGGTTACTGAAATAAATGAAAGAGTTGCTGAATTCAAAAAATTAACTGATTTCAATTTGGATTTAACTTTAGCCTAAAAAAAGTTGAACCTTATAATTGACATAGGAAACACTAAAATAAAGTTTGCTCTTTTTCAGGGGCAAACTTTGTTGGTTAATGGAAGTGGCGATTCCAAAGATTTTGCTCAATTTATAGGAGGAAAAGAAATCGACAACACAATTATTAGTTCGGTCGCAATTAGCAAAGAAGTGGAGATTGTGCTAAGGAGGAGAAACCTAAAGTACATTCACTTATCTCATAAAACAGCTATTCCTATAGCTAATAATTATGCGACACCAACCTCCCTTGGAGACGACAGGTTGGCAAATGTAGTGGCGGCAGCCATTTTGCATCCAGACACCAATGTCTTGACCATTGATTGCGGAACTTGTATCAAATTTGACGTAATAAACAAAGTTGGAGAATATCACGGAGGAGCAATATCACCTGGATTAAGAATGCGATTTCAGGCATTGAATCATTACACCAATGGCTTGCCTTTGATTGAAACAGAGTCAGTTGATTTTTTTATAGGAGACTCCTCTAAAAAATCAATTCTTTCGGGAGTTGTAAATGGAACTGTTCAGGAAATAGAAGGAGTGATTGCTCAATATCATGCTGTTTATGATAATTTAACAGTAATTTTGACCGGTGGAGATGCATCTTTCTTTGATAAGGAATTAAAAAGTAACATATTTGTAGAACAAAAATTAACACTCATAGGATTAAATGAAATACTTCTTTACAACACAGTCTCCTAAAATTATTCTTGCAGGTTTATTTATTTGTTTCTCAATGCTTTCTATGGCACAAGAAACAGCAATTTCTCCCTATTCAAGATTAGGATTGGGTGATCTCAATTACAGTCATTCGCCTGCCTATAATACAATGGGCGGAGCCTCTGTAGCTCTTTCTGATTTTAATTTGATTAATATTTCAAATCCAGCATCTTTTTCTTCGTTTTCAAGACATATGCCAATTTTCGAAATTGATGGAGCTTCTCAGTTTTTGACTTTGAGTTCAACTTCTGGAGAAGGAAATGTGCAAGCAACTACTTTTAAGAAGCTAGCTATTGGAATACCCGTTAATGACAGGATTGGGTTTTCTATTGGTTTATTGCCTTATACTACAACTGGTTATGATATTGTGTCGTCTAACGAAGATGCAAATTTTGGAGTTGTAGACTACACATACAAAGGAAATGGTGGTCTTAACAGAGCTTACCTCGGAGGAGGATATGATTTGATAGACAAGGATTCGATAAAACTTTCGGTAGGAGTTAATTTTTCCCTTTTGTTCGGGAACATTGAAAAAAGCAGAAGAGTTGAATTTCCTGACGATCTGAATTCTCTTAATACTCTAGCAACACAGACAACCTCTAATTCGGGAGTTAATTTTGAATTTGGATTACTCTATAACCAAAGAGTAACTAATAAATTTTCTTACTCTGTTGGAGCTTCGCTTTCCGCAGGAGGAACCTTAAATTCAACAAGAGATGAGCTGTTTGCTACATACACTAATTTCTCTGGACAGGAAGTGATTAGAGATACTTTGAGATACAATTCTGAAAACGAAGGGAAAATAACTATTCCTTTGAATTTTAAGATTGGTGCAGCCATTAAGCTTAATCAGAATTTTGAAATTTCTGCGCAATATCAGTTGCAGGATTGGAGTCAATTTAAGGAAGATTTCGATCAAAATTCTAGTTCTGATACCCTAGGAAGTTCTTCATCTATCTCTGCAGGTATTCGTTACACTCCCTCAGATGTTTTCAAAGGTGGTGTAAAGTACTACGAAAAAATACAATATAGAGTGGGAGTGAGGTATGAAAATACTCCTTTACAATTTAATAACACACAAATCACTGAGTTTGGCACGAGTTTTGGAATAGGACTACCAATCAAGCCAAGTTCTACCTCAAAAAACAAATTTAGATCACTTTCTATGATAAATATAGGAATGAACGTAGGACGAAGAGGAACAACTGATAACGGACTGATACAAGAGAACTTTACCAATGTATACTTTGGAATCTCAATTATGCCGCAAGTAGTAAACAGATGGTTTGTGAAACGAAAATTTGACTAAAAAACATTAAAATAAAAACAACAAGATGAAAACGATTACTTTAAGCTTATTATTATCAATTGCAACATTGGGTATGTTTGCTCAGACAGGAAACCTGGGAGACAAGCCTGACGAGTGTAAGAAAAATCTTTCTCTTTATGGAGACTATCTTAAGCAAGAAATGTTCAAGGATTCATATAAATTCTGGAAAGCTGCAGTGGATGTTTGTCCCGAGTATAACGCAAACTTATACGACAATGGAATATACATCATGAAGAAATTACAGAAAGATGCAACCAAAGAAAGAACAGCTAGATTGAGCGACTCTATCGTTTGGGCTTATGAGCAAAGCATTAAGTTTTTTGGAGATAATCCTTCTATTAACCAGAGTTTTGGGACGGATTTGATAATGATGGGTAAAATAGAAAAAGGAGTGAGCTTAGTAAAAAAAGCAATTGACTCTTCTACAACACGGCCAGTAAAAGGGAAGTCTATTTATTACTACTCCAATGGATTGGCTGTTCTTAAGAACAAAGAAAAAATGGACTGTGAGGTCTTGGTGAAAGAATACGACAGATTATCATCTATCAATGAAGCTAATGATGGTAGAGATTACGACCTAGCACAGAGCGGAGTAGATAAATTTTTAGGGCCTTGCTTAAGTTGTGACAACTTATTGCCTATCATAAGAAAGAAATTTGAAGGAGCAAAAACTGATGCTAACGAGAGAAAGAAAATTCTATCTACGTTATCAAGAAGAGAATGTACTAACAATGATATTTTTGAGGCGTTAAATGAAATTGACGTAAAAGAAAATCCAACTGCTGAGGGATATAGAAGAATTGCTCAAGTATACATCAACAAAGGTGAAAAGTCAAAAGCTAAAACTTTCTTTGATAAAGCAATTGAACTATCGGCTGACAATACTGAAAAAGTAGGATACATAATAGATGCCGCATCAAATTTTCCAGGAAGTGCATCTTCTTACGCAAATGATGCCTTAGCTATCAATCCAAATAGTGGGGCAGCAATCTTGATAAAAGCAAGAGCAATTGCAAGATCTAAATGTGGAACATCAGCATTTGATGATAGAGCTATCAACTGGGCAGCATATGACATGGCTGCTAAAGCAAAAAGTGTAGATCCATCTGTTGCTGC
Organism: Flavobacteriales bacterium; assembly: GCA_039770535.1. Classification (GTDB taxonomy): domain Bacteria; phylum Bacteroidota; class Bacteroidia; order Flavobacteriales_D; family CAJJDF01; genus CAJJDF01. The sequence goes on along the minus strand of JBDMYC010000025.1, from coordinate 1,845 downwards.
AAAAGCATCAAGTGCAATGAGTGCATACAGAAGAGGGTTTCCAACTAAAGAGCAAGTTTTTGGACAGGGATTGAAAACAGGTTCATCTTTCAAAACTTGTAACGGATACTCTACCACGGTAAAGTAAGTACAAAGTAAAATTGAATTTTAAAACCATTCGCTAATTGGCGGATGGTTTTTTTTTGTGGCTGTTAGTTTTATTCTTTAGCTTTAAGGAATAATTAATGCACTGGTTCGTTATTCAAATTTTTAACTATAATCTCATGAAGAGAAAAGCACAGTTTGTCCTTCCTTTACTTGCAATAATCGTATTATTTGGTTGTAGAGGCAATGATTTGTCCAAAATGGAGGTTGTGGTGCAAGAAGCTCAACCAGATGAAGTATCAAGAGATGTAAAGCTTACCTATTCTGACTCGGGCAGAGTAAAAAGAATTCTTATGGCACCTATTATTCATAAGTATACAGAAGATACTAATTACACGATATTTCCAGAAGGTCTACATGCACAATTTTTTAATGCAGATGGTAAGTTGGCTACAGAGTTAACTTGTGGATACGGCCTTACAATGGGGCAAAATGATATGCTTATTTTTAGAGAAAATGTACAGATAAAGAATCAAAAAAATGAGACATTGTTGTCAGAAGAAATTTACTTGAAGGATAGCACTATATACTCAGACAGCACAGTGTATATAATTACTCCGTCTATCACACTAAGGGGAACAAGCTTAGAAGCTCCTAGAGATTTCTCTTCCTATAAATTAAAGAATCCGGTAGGTGTAGCAAGGCCAGAGGCATTTGATAAATCAGTAAAAAAAGAGCAATCGCCAAAATAAGGGCAAAAAAAAATCTTCTGAATTTTTTCAGAAGATTTTTTTTTGTTTTTCGAAATTATTATCCGTTAATCATGTCGTATGTATCTTTGTAGTCGGGTCTGTATTGTCTTTCAAATAAATCATTCTTTTCGTAGAAGAATGGCTTCCCGATTTCGATTACTTCCTTAGCTTGGTCGTATTTTTTCTTCGAGTGCAAGTATTCTGCATACTCAATAAGTCCTAGCTTCAAGAAGACTTGTTCCATTTCAGACATTTCGTCAAAAGGTTTTATTTCCACCATTTCTTTTCCAAGAACATCTTTTACTTTTCTTGCTCTTTTTGCAATTTCTTTCTCAGTCAATAGAGGTCTTTTCTTTTGTTCGTCTGCGGTAGCAGCCAAATACTTGATCTCAGGCATCAATATTTTCATCATGGCTTTCCCTTCAATCGTATTTTTTACTTTCAATTCTAATACGGCATTTGTCAAATAAACACCTTTGTCGTCTGGATCTAACTTGTGAATTTTGCTAATTAACCCCAATGATTTCTTCGCAGATTTGTAGACTTTTGTTTTTCTGTCTTCCAACATATAGTTTTCAACTTCTTCTGCAATGATACTTTTCAACTCTTCAAAATGAGTGATGTAGTCGTTATAGAATTTCCCGTCTTTATCCTTCTTTCTGTACTTTCCAGCAAAACTTAGCGCATCTGAAAAAGCTTTTTTGTAATCTTCCACACCCTCGTTTGTTTGTGAGATTCGTAGGCAGGCCATAGAAGCATATATATATACCTCTGGCTTATCTTTATGCTTTTTATGTTCAGTGTATCTTATTGCCATATCTGCACAGGATTCGTATTTTTCATCTGCATATTTAGAACGTAATCTCTCAACTATTTTGTCTTCTTCAAAATCTTCATCATCTTGCGCATGTGCATACCCAAAAGAGAGTAGTCCGATTCCTATTAATAATAATGTCTTTTTCATTTTTAATGTTTTTAGTAGTAATTTCGTTCTTCAGAATCCAATTAT
>JBDMYC010000024.1:0-4420 GCA_039770535.1 Flavobacteriales bacterium | reverse complement strand
GGAGCATTTTTTATTGAAATAGATTTTCTCATGAGTTGGAAGTTAAAAAAGGTTAAATTCTGTTAATATTTTCTCAAAGATATAAGATTTTATTGTCTCCCAAACTATCTTGTATTTACAAACAACTGCCATAGCTTTTATTCAACTTATATAAATACTATATTTGTTCTGCTACAAAATTTAACCGCAAATGACAATCACACTTTGGACCCTTTGGTTTAGTATAATTTTTCTCTACACAGCCATTGCTACGTGGAAACTGTTCGAGAAAGCTGGAAGAAAAAAATGGGAAGGATTTGTTCCTATTTACAATATTTTCATCTGGCTCAAAGTGATAAAAAGATCTTGGTGGTGGGCAATTATTCTGTTGATTCCTGGTTTTTCGCAAATTCTAATGTTTTGTGCAATGAACGTTTCCATGGGAAGAATTTTTGGTAAATTTTCTGCAAAAGATACCTTGATGCAAATTTTTGTTCCTTTCGTTTACTTTCCAATGATAGCTTTTGGTAAAGACGAATTAGTTTACCAAAGTGAGACAGATTGGAGCGTGGAAGCACAAGTTGCAAAAAGGAAAATGTCGGATCATATTGCTTTGTTTTTATCTTCATTTGGAATTATTACTGCTTTGGTAATTGTGCAGAAATTGACAGGAACAAAAGACAAACCAGGACAAAAATCAATCGTAAAAGAATGGGGAGATTCCATTGTATTTGCATTAATAGCAGCCTCACTGATAAGAGGTTATGTCTTAGAGGCTTTCACCATTCCTACTCCATCTATGGAAAAAGAACTATTGGTAGGAGACTTTTTGTTTGTAAATAAATTAAGCTACGGAACAAGAGTACCATTCACACCTTTGTCTTATCCTTTGGTTCACAATACCATTCCGTGGACTTATGCCAATTCTTATTCGGAAGCAATAAAATTACCTTATAACAGATTACCTGGATTTGGAAAAGTAGAAAGAAACGACATTGTAGTTTTTAATCATCCAGTGGGTGATACAGCAATTTTCGGAAGATTGCCAGGTTCTGTAGGTGCAGGTGGAGAAATTCAAGGTCATAATTATTATGAATTTGTAAGAAATAATGCTTACACAATTGCAAAGAAGCAAGGAGCTAACGATAAGCAATTTATTCGCTATATAAATCGATTTGAATCCGAAGCAAGAGAAAGGATTCTTAATCAGAATCTATTGTGGACCAGTGATGACTATGGAAGACCAATAGAAATGAAGACGAGCGGATATACTCACAGACCTATTGACAAAAAAGAAAATTATGTAAAAAGATGTGTTGCTATTCCTGGTGACACTTTGCAACTAATTGATGGTCAACTATACATTGATGGCGAAGAGAATAATGTTGGTATCCATGTTAATCGCTTTTATTCTGTGTATTTTAATTCAGTCCCAAAACCAGAAGTTTTTGAGAAATGGAAAGATAAATACAATTTTAACTTGCAGCAATACAGTGATTTCAGGATGATGCAGAATCCCAATACAGGTGAAGTCATCAATACAGGAAGATATATTAATATGAGTCCCGAGGTGAAAGATGATCTAATCAGTGAATTGAACAAAGGAACTTATGGAGCTTTGAGAATTGATTCTATTTCTGTTCGAAATTCTGAAATAACTGGAGGAGCAAGATCTAGAATTTCTAGTTATATTGATTTTTATCCAAACAGCCCAAAGAAAGAATTCAATTGGAATACAGATAATTACGGTCCCTTATGGATGCCAGCTGAAGGTGCTACAATTCCTTTGAATGAATATAATTGGATAAAATACCAAAGATGTATTACTGTGTATGAGGGAAATACAGCCGAGAAAAGAGCAGATGGTTATTATATTAATGGAGTGAAAGCTGAAACTTATACATTTAAACAAAACTACTATTACATGATTGGAGACAACCGACATAACTCGGCCGATTCTCGTATGTGGGGATTTGTTCCCGAAGATCACGTAGTAGGAAAAGCATTGGTAATTTGGATGAGTAAAGACCTGGAAAGAGGATGGTTCTCTGGAGGAGTGAGATGGGAAAGAATTTTCAAAACTTTATAATGAAAAGAACTACCGAATCGGATTCTAATTACAACCACTTAGAGCAAATGAGTGTAACCGAATTGTTGACCAACATCAATAAAGAAGATAATTCTGTGCCCAAAGCCATAGAAAAAACTATTCCCGAAATAGAAAAATTAGTTTCTTCCATTGTTCCAAAAATGAAAGAAGGAGGAAGGCTATTTTACATGGGAGCCGGAACAAGCGGAAGGCTAGGAGTAGTGGATGCAAGTGAATGTCCGCCTACGTTTGGAGTACCTTTCGATATGGTGGTAGGAATTATTGCCGGAGGAGATTCTGCGATAAGAAAAGCCGTAGAATTTGCCGAAGATGATACCAATCAAGGTTGGAAAGATTTGCAAGAGTACAACATAAACAAAACTGATACAGTAATTGGAATCGCAGCTTCTGGAAGTACTCCTTATGTAATTGGAGCTTTGGAAAGTTGTAAGGAGAATGGAATAAATACAGGTTGTATTGTTTGTAATAAAGGCAGTAAAATAGCTTCAGTTTCTGAGTTTCCAGTAGAAGTAGAAGTAGGGCCAGAGTTTGTAACTGGAAGCACAAGAATGAAGTCTGGAACGGCTCAAAAGCTGGTTTTGAATATGATTTCGACTTCAGTTATGATTCAGCTGGGGAAAGTGAAAGGGAATAAAATGGTAGATATGCAATTAAGTAATGATAAACTCGTGGACAGAGGCACAAAAATGGTGATGCAACAAACTGAGTTGGATTATGAATCTGCTAAAGCTTTATTATTGAGCGAAGGAAGTGTGAGAAAAGCAATAGACAAATATTTGAACAGATGAAAGTAATATTACCCGTAGTTTTTTTAGGAAACATTGAATACTACACTTTATTGAACCAAGCAGAGGAAGTATTTTTTGATGTTCACGGACATTATTTAAAACAAAATTTCAGAAATAGAGCCGAAATGTATGGCGCAAACGGGAAGTTGAATTTAATTATTCCTGTGGTGAAACATCCGAATCATACAGCTTTGGGAGATATAGAAATATCATACGATCACGCATGGCAAAGACATCAATGGAAATCAATAGCCTCATCCTACAGGTCGTCTCCTTATTTTGAGTTTTATGAAGATGAAATTGCACCCATTTACTTGGCAAAATACAATACCTTGGTTGAGTTTAATTTGGCTTTACAAAACTTTGTGTTAGAAGCTCTTGGAATTAAAATTAATGCATCTTTCAGTAAAGAACACCATAAAGAAATAGATGGATTTACTAATTACAGAGGTCATTTTACTCCTAAAAAGAAATCGCTAGAGTTTCCAAAAGAACCCTATAACCAAGTTTTTGAATCAAAATGTGGCTTTATTCCTAATCTATTTATTTTCGATTTGTTATTTAATGAAGGACCAAACTCTATTAGTTTTTTGTAATGAGAAAAACAAATTTTTAATAACTAGTAAATTGTCAGTTCGAGTGAAATAAATGACTGAATAGGAATTTATTTAGTATCGAGAACAGTTCAAAACAGTAAAAAAAATGACTCCATCAGAAATTCAATATTACGTTCAGAAAAGGAGGGAAGGCTGGGATAATTCTCAGGTTCGTAAAGATTTATTGAATAGTGGACACTCCAAAGAAGATATTTTCTTTTTTGTGAATGAGATTGATGATATTTTTATCAAAGGAATTAATGACAAAAGTGAGTTATCAGTTGGTAATTTCTCACTGAGAGTTTTCGAACTTGTTTTTGGGATTTTTCTCTTATTAATCGGCCTTTATTTGTTAGCTGTTTGTTTTGTTGTTGGCCCTGCACTTCTCAATTTATTGATAGGAGTTCCCGCTACCTCAGGAGGTTACTATTTTGTCCAGAGAGGACTTAAAGGACTAAAAGATATCAGAAAAACGGCAAAAGATAAAGCACTTATTGTAAAAGACGACAGTGTGTTAGATAACTGAACGCCTTACTTTATTTGCCTCTAAATCAGAGTTTTTTGCTATTAATCTTGCTCTTTCGACTTCTAACTAATATCCCTCTTAAAAAACAACATCCTAGCTAAGAATATGAATAAAGCAGAATACAATACTGTAATTAATGCTGCTCGCCAATCCATTGAAGCCGGGGACGAAATTCCTGATAGTAGTTCCAATAAATTAGGATAAGGCAGCACATCCATGAATGAATTGGTTGGTAGATAATCTTTTACAAAACCAAAGTCATTGACTGTAAGTACAATTTCTCCAATTTTTTCTGAAAGAAATAAGCCGAAGAAAATAAGTACGGCCAGAATTCCTCTTTTGGCAAGGAAACCAATTAAAAAAGCCAAAGAGAATGCTCCCAAGTTTTGAAGGAAAAATCTTACTACATTAAACATTCCAT
>JBDMYC010000023.1:0-8469 GCA_039770535.1 Flavobacteriales bacterium | reverse complement strand
ATTCTTAATATTAAGTTAACATTAAGTTTTACTTAAATCTTCTGTTTCTTATCGTAATGGCTTACTTTTGAAGTATTATGAAATCAAACAAAAATATTATTGAAGTAGCTCAAGTTTTTTTAAAACTTGGGCTATTTGCTTTTGGAGGTCCTGCTGCTCACGTAGCCATGATGGAAGACGAAATTGTAACCAAAAGAAAATGGATGGATCGCCAACATTTTCTTGATTTGATGGGAGCGACAAACCTCATCCCTGGGCCCAATTCTACAGAAATGACAATGCATTGCGGATATCAAAGAGCTGGAACTCTTGGATTGTTTGTCGCCGGGTTTTGCTTCATTTTTCCAGCAGTTGTTATTACCTTAATCCTTGCGTACTTGTACGTAGAATATGGAACAATGCCTCAGGTAGAACAATTTGTGTTTGGAATAAAACCAGCTGTTTTGGCAATTATTGCGGGCGCAGTTCTCAAATTGGGTAAAAAAGCACTTAAAAGTTGGGAATTAGCTGTTTTAGGAGCTTTTGTAATCGCAGCTAGTTTGTCAGGAATCAGTGAAGTATTGGCTTTACTGGGAGCAGGAATTTTAGGAGCAATTATTTTTTATTCGCAAGAGAAATCGACAGGAAAAACCTACAAAACTTTACTGCCTTTGTTGACCGTAAATGCAGCAACAGCTGTAATAGCGAAATCTGCAATTCCTGCAATGAAAGTATTTTGGATTTTCCTGAAAGTAGGAGCAGTGCTCTATGGGAGTGGATATGTTCTTTTTGCCTACCTAGAAGATGAATTGGTAGCTTCGGGACTTATGACCATGGCAGAGTTGCTAGATGCAATCGCAGTAGGGCAATTTACTCCTGGTCCAGTTTTATCTACTGCTACCTTTGTCGGGTATCAATTAGCAGGATTTGGTGGTGCTTTGGCAGCTACAATCGGTATTTTTCTCCCTTCTTTTCTTTTTGTTTTAATACTGAATCCTTTAGTTCATAAAATGAGAAAATCTAAATTCTTAGGCTATTTTCTGGATTCAGTTAATGTTGCAGCTGTTGCTGTTATGGTTGCTGTACTTTTCACAATGGCAAAAGAAACCATCTTTCCTTCGGTAGACTCCGAAATTTTATTTTCTTGGCAAGCACTTACAATTGCCGTAATCAGTTTCTTTTTCGTCTTTGGGCCTAAGAAATTAAACTCTATGTGGATAGTCCTGGGTGGTGGAGTTTTGGGGTATTTGTTGAGTTTGGTTGGCTAATTTTCTGGTAGTAAGTTGCTAGTTACAGGTTTTGTTGGCTTCTTGATTTTTCTAGACACTATTTTTTCTTTGTTTTATCTCTTTCCATTGTCATTCCCTCGAAGGAGGGAATCTTAAAACGAGAATAAAACGAACAACTTTAATTCATTGAAAACACTGATGGATAAGATTCCTACCTCTTTCTGCCGGCAGGCAGGTTCGCAGGAATGACAATGAGGTTATTGAATTTAATAATCTCTAACATCCACAACACTTCCATTTTCAATAGCTGCATCATTCTCAATAGCTAGAATTTTAATTGCAACTTCTTTGGGTGAGGCTAAATCTCCATTTACTTTCATTGCCTTGAAACGCTCTACATTGCTAAACTCTTCTTCCGAGGAGTTTCTAATCTGAGTTTGCATACCTGTATCCACAACTCCCGGATAAATTGCAATTGTGTGAACAGGATTTGGTCTATTTTCTTGCTCAACACCAAGTACACTAGTCATTCTATCTACTGCGGCTTTCGTGCTGCAATAAACCGACCAACCGTCATATGAACCATTTGCAGCTCCAGAAGATATAGTTCTGATTTTTCTCTCAATTCCCCAAGATTCTGTTTCTTTAATAAAGAGAGAATTAAGAATAAGTGGTGCAGAATAATTTATATTTATGGATTGAATAATATTTTGATAATCAATATTTTCAATACGACTAATTGAACCTAAACTTCCAGCATTATTTAGTAAAGTGATAGATGAAGGAGAAGTGGTTTTAATCTTTGCTAAAATTGATTTCATAACCAATTCCAATCCTTCCAAATCACTAATATCGCATGCTATTTGGTTTATTCCTTCTAAGTTATCGGCTTTGGTTCTAGAAAGTGAAAATACTTGATATCCGTTTTTATAGAATTCTTTAGCTATTGCGTTTCCAATTCCTTTGCTGGCTCCTGTTATAATTAAGGTTTTCATTCTACAAAATAGTATTTGTACTCGTAAATAATTGTTTTATGAAAGAGTTCGTTTCTATAAATTCTCTTTTCTTTAATAAACTTATTTTCATATTCATAAAAATGAGTTTCAATGTCTCCATTCTGATAAGTAACGACAGATGAAACGTGTAATCCTTTGTTGTTGAATTTTTTACATTCAGAAACTATAGGGGAAATGGTAGTAAATTCCTTAACTAGAAAAACAGGCTTTGGATTTACATAAATCTTATTTTTAAGATAACCGTCTTTGTCGTAATGATAAAAATTAGCAGAGAAAGCGGGTTTCTTCTTTGTTCCAACTGTATCTATGTAAAGAAATTGGTTGCCTCTATCTCCAGCTTTCTTTCGCCTGAATTGAATAGTTCGGTAGTCGAATCTTTTTTCTTTTAAATCTCCCTTTTCATTGTAAAAGTAATAGTTCAGAAGGCTGGTGTCATTAAAATTAGAATCATGAACCACTTCATAGTGCTTTATTTCTTTTATGTTATCGTACAACCCAATTTTATCAAAATTGAATTCTTGGGAGAATGAAATAGAAACTAAGAGTAGAGGTATTAAAAAATGTAATTTCATTATTGCACCTTTTTTGAAAAAAATGAGTTATTAATTTCCGCTCCATATTTCTCGTAGATTTTTTTCATAGTTGGATCTAAGGTATCGATTACATGCGGTAAATTAGGACTTTTTCTCAACCAAAGCGATTCATCTTTCAAGTTGTCTCTTTCTACCCAAAACACTTCGCTTGTCAAGGCATCTGTCAAAGTCAGTTCTGGAACTGTTCCTCCAATAAATTCTTTTCCTTCGGCATCTACTTTGGTTATTACCGTACTCAACCAAAAGAATTGTCTTTTTCCATCAATCATTTTAATGTAAGGGCGAGTTTCTGCTGGATTGTTGGCTGTCCAATCGTAGTTTTTCTTGCTTTCTTTTACTTTACTTGCAATAGAACTAGAACCTGTAAATCCGTCTCCATTTTTCACGTGATCTATGTAATAAACTGTATTATCCACTCCCGAACTAGGAATAAAAATACTCGTATTCAAAGCTCTTTTATTTTCCTGAAACGGCTCTAAACCAAAGTAATGACATAATTCTCCTTGTTTTCCTTTTTCTACTCCTTCAAAATTAAAATAGGCAACAAAAGGTTGTTGATTTTGATCTTCTGGCAATTGAGGAACTCTTATGTCACCTTGATGATACCCAGGCATTGGAGCCATAAACCCATTCTGAAATCTAAACGATTCGGCAGAGAAAGTTGCAATTTTATCAGACAATAAATTTTGTTTTGCCAAATAGCTGTAATTCTTAACGTCTGCAGGTTTTATGAAACTTCCTTTTCCTATAGATGCTCTTTTAAGCGCATTTCCAACCGTGTTTTTTTCTATTTGATCAATTATAATTACTCCTCCAAAAACAGGCCTTGGAACGAGCCATCCTTCCCATTTTATCAATGTAATTACCTGAATCCAATCGTCTTTAGCTCTTTCTATGAATTTCACCTCGTCAGCTTCATAGTTGAAAAAGTCAATAAAATTGAGTCTTTTAATTGCTGTCGTATAAGAATAGCTGCTTAACACTAAATTCTCTCCCACATCAAATTTCACGGGATGTTTGGTATCTCGGCTAAAACCTGTTGCGGCTGCATTGGCTGGCACACTAATTATTTCGGTCATGTTCTCAGTAAACTGAGAAACCAAATATCTAGTGCTTGGCCCAACACACATACTAAAATCCAACCTTCCGTCATGCCTAATTACAATATGCGGTAAAGTGGCTTCTTTTGTCTCTGCTAACACTTCTTGATTTACCAGTGTTTTAATTGAATTCAAGGGCTGAATTCTTTCTTGTTCAGTAAGAGGAAGATTGCTTATTTCTTTTTTGTTAATTGTCTGATAATGATAATAAAGTCCAAGGTATTTGTACACGGGTGGACCTACGAAATAACCTCCAACTAGCACTCCAAGCAAAACAATATTTCTTAAAAGTCGGGAGAAGAATTTCTCTTTTTTTCTAATTCTTCTTCTAAAAAACCATACGATTAACCACAGTAACAAAATAAGCACAAAGTACTTACGAATAGTTAGCGTAACAGGATGAATATAAGCTCTGAGATAAAAAGTTGCAATCAGCAAGATAAGAATCAAAACTGACCCCAGTATTTTATGGTTTCCAAACCATGTTGCAATTCCTTTCCTAATGTTTCGGAAAATCCAATAGATTCTTCCTTGATTTTCATTTTCTACCTCTTCATCATTTTCAACTTGTTCAAATTCCTCAACCGAATTTATTTCGGTATCGTTTAAGTCTCTTATTATCTCTTTTGGGTCTTGTTCTTCCATTATTTTTATAATTGATAGTCGATAATTAATAATTGACAATTATCAATTATTCATTATGAATTCCTTATTTCTTCATAAAATCCTTTACGCCATCTCTCCAATTGTCCTCTTTCTTTGATTCTGTGGCGGGTTTTTCTTCTCCAATTTCTTCTTCTACGATTTCTTCTGAACCAGCCACAGTTTCCATTACTTTGTCTTTGGCTTTTTCAAATCCTTTTTTTGCTTCAGCTTTTAAATCAATGCTTCCTTTTTCTACTTTTTCTATGTAATCAATTACTTTGTTTGTCTTTTTCGAAAAAAGTGACATCAGCAGATTTGCTGCATAAAAGGCAATCATAATTCCAATAAAGAATCCAATCATTCTGAACAAACCGTAGAATGCTTCGCCTATCAAAAGGTAGTGAAGGACATAAGCTAATGCTGTAAATATGAGAGCAACAGTGAGTTTTTGACCAAATAATTGATTGGTAACAAAACCAATTTCCAAGTCTGGATCTATTTTGTTTTTGTTGCTCAAGTTGTACCACTTTTTGTAAAGACTACTTCCCGATTTTTTATCGTAGAATGAAAACAGAATTCCAAAAACAAGACCTATAATTCCTGTGTAAAATATCATATCCATAGTTTGTTATTTTTTAAGTTTAAAATTAAAGAGTTGGTTTTTGTTTGATACTATATGATTGATTGCCCAGTCCTGTTTCTTGGCTGGCCAATAACTGAAATCTCCAAAAAATTGATTTTTATCGAATAAATATTGCAAGGCAACATCTTTAATAGTTGACAATTTAACCAAAATTTGCCAAATAACTTTTTTATCCTCAATCGGTAGCTTTGGATTTGGATAGCTTAAAGCTAATTGAACAGCAAATGAATAGTTAAGTATATTTTTTACTTTTCCTTTTTTGATGCTGTTATTTATTTCCTCCAATGCCCAAAAATCATCCGACAGCTTGTTGTCATTTGCGAGCATAGAAATGTATTTATTTTTATGTCTTTCCGAAGTAATGTTTATTTCCTCTTCAGGGAAATTCAATACTAGTTGTTCTATCAAAATAGTATCACGAATTGTTTGTACGGTATAAAAATCACCTACATAATGGGATAAATCATTATTAATTAATTTATTGTTATACAAATAGATAAATAGATTCGAGTCATTCAAATTATATTCCATATGCGAATGTTGATTCTCACCTGAAAGAGTAGATTTATTGTTCTCGTGAACCAATAAAGTTTTAGGAATATAATCGTTTCTTAAAATGAAGAGTCCATCAAAAACTCTAGAATAGAAACTCTTAATCTTAGTAAATTGAAACTCTTTCAAATCAAAATTCCTATGTCTTAAATCTCCATATTTTGTTACACTATCCAGTATTTTTGCGTGAAGAGAAGTATCTGCCCATCCGTTAGGTGTATCATAAAATTGTTGAACCAATTTCTTTTGGTCCACAGAAGATTGTATGATTTTATCGGGCGTATGAAACTTGATTGTAAAGGAATCCACCAGCAGTAAATCTTGTGCAGAACGGTAATTTGCCATTCCTTGATCCATCTCAAACCACAAAGCAGTTTTGGTGGTAATGTCTTTTATTTGTTCTTTATAAATATCAAAAACAGAATCCATCAATTCCCAATCAAACGAGTGAAAAGGATAGTAGATACTGCATTCTTCCTGCTCTGGCGAGAGAATAATGGAGTAGGGGTTTGCAAACCCAAAAGACAAATAATCTTTGTCTCCTTTTTCTTTTGCAATCTCTGGAGACCATCCCCATTTATCAATATGAAAATTAGAAAGCTCTGTTTCTTTTATTCCAATATCCTTGAGGCAAACGTTATATCTATCAATTAATAAAGGCTCCTGAATAAACAAAAGTCCGTTACCAAATAAATTATGTTCTATTAGTTTCTTCATTAACTATACTTCTCGTTCATTACTTTCCTAGCTTTTTCATTAATATGCATTTGCTTGGCAGTTTGGTCAATTTCACGATTAAGACCTGTGTTGTTTATTCTCACTGCTGTGTCAATATAGAACAATGCTTCTCTCATTCTTATTTCAGAGAAAGTCAATTCTCCCATATTTGTTTTGGTCAGCTCCTTCAGCATTGTCATTTTGGTGTCGTAATCTTTCTTAAAGAACATACTCGTGTCGTCCCACCATTCTCCTGGTAAGTCAAAATCTATGATTCTAGAATCTACTGCTTTTTGGATATTTCTTAAATCCCTGGAAGAGAAAAAAGAGTATTTGTCTAAAATGTTTTTATAAAAAGTCCCAAAAAAGTCGTGACTTTTTGGGTCTAAACCAGAAAGAGTTCCGTCATAAATATCTTTAACCTCCTCATTTATAAACTCATATTCTTTATTAAAAATGCTATTCAAACTCCCCAATTCGGCTTGTGCCGACATATATTCGTAGTTTTTTGGAGGAGTTGCATCCACAAAATCGGGCATTATTTTCCCGTATTTTTTCCACCAAATGTAATCTTGGTCAATCCAGTCTTCTTTGGTAGTTGCTCCATCCATTTGCACTCTCGATTGTATTCTTGATAGAACAGCCTTGTCAATTTGATCAGGAATGTTGGTGAATAAACTTATCAATCGGTTTCCGTTATTGATGGCGTAAGCACCTTCAGTATTTCTTAAGAAAACCCCAATTAATTCTCGTACACCAGCCGAAACTCCTTTTCGAGTTCTTTCTTCCAAGTTGTTTTCGGCATCATCAATAGGAGCGAAGATGATTTTGTTTTTATCAGCCATGGGTCTAAACCAATCCATTGCTCTTTCGGCAGATCCACCTTGGTAAGTTGAAATAATATTTTCTGGCAAAGGCCAAAACAAAAATGGAATCTTCAATTCATCACATTTTTCTTTCAAAATGGTTGCAGTTGCTGCAATCAACATACTTTTTCCTGTTCCTGGTTTTCCATCTGCCATGGTAATTGATGGCAAACCACCTAGCTCAAGCATAGGGTTTTTTCCTGTTGCCATATCGTAGCACAACAATCGCTCAGCATAACGCTTAAACATGTGCTTTGCTTCCTTGTTGGCAATAATTGCTTCCATTCGCACGGGATTAAATTCCATACTGGATGCAGTTGCCGAAGCCGTATTTTCAAACCCTTGAATTTTAAATTCAGTGTTTTCAACTTTATAATGATTGTTTGAGAAAAAATCTCCAAACTTCAAAGAATCCTTTCTAAACTGGATTTCTTCGCTTAGTCTTTTGAAATATAAATTGGATAATTGTAAGAATTCCAAGTCGTTAGTTACTACTTTACTTCTTTCAATATAAGCTCCGTAATAATATAAAGAACAGCTTATTGTCTGTGAGGGGCGAGAGATATTGATCTCGGGAATTCCTCCAAAATCTATGTTTATTGCACTAGATTCTTCGCTTCTGTGTTGGCTTAGTAAATACAAAATGTAATTACTGGCTACATAAGTCAATATTGCAGACTGTGTTTGAGTTTTCTCATGAAACTCCGGCAATTCGCTTTGGTGAATGCTTTGGTTTTTGTTTCTTTCTTGCAATTGCTCCAATCCCGAAGCTTTTTCGTACAATTTAGAAACATGTTTTCCCAGACAAAAACCTACTCTCACAGCGTTTACAACATAATTAGTTGTATTGCTTAACAAGATTCGGTCGTCACTTATCTTAATAGCACTTTTCAGGATAGAAATATCATCCGTTTGGTCTAAGCCAAGTGTTTTATTCCCAATAAGAAAAGTTAAATCAATGTTTTCATTATTGTCTTTGAATCTTTTGTTGTCAGCTTGCCAAGAAACTTGTTTCAGGTAGCTTGTTATTTGGTCTTTGTATTCGTTTATTTCTTCTTGTTTTATGGGAAGAAGAGAGGATTCTGGTTGGTTCATAAAGTATAATTACGTTATATCCTTAAATGTAATT
>JBDMYC010000022.1:0-5368 GCA_039770535.1 Flavobacteriales bacterium | reverse complement strand
TAAATTTGTTGTAATTATACTTTGAATAAATAATAAATTATGTATTTTTGCAAACCGAATAACTAATAGCAATGAAAAGAACATACCAACCATCAAGAAGAAAGAGAAGAAACAAGCACGGTTTCAGAGAAAGAATGTCATCCGCAAATGGAAGAAGAGTTCTTGCTCGTAGAAGAAAGAAAGGAAGAAAGAAGTTAACGGTTTCTTGCGAAGCAAGACCAAAGAGATAATGTTAATAAAAAATGATAAGGACAACAATAGTTGTCCTTTTTTTTTGCCCCATTTTTTTATTTTTACCCAGTTTAAACCAAAACGAATTTAAAACCGAAAGAAAAACTAGCACTCATGCCAAAAAACGAAAAAATAAAATCGATTCTTATTATTGGAAGCGGACCAATTGTAATCGGACAAGCTTGTGAATTTGATTATGCTGGATCCCAAGCTGCTCGCTCTTTGAGAGAAGAAGGAATTGAAGTAACACTTATAAATTCTAACCCTGCAACCATAATGACAGACAAGATGGTTGCTGACAATATTTACCTAAAACCACTTGAGCCAGAATACGTAGAAGAGATATTAAAAAATCATAAGATTGATGCTGTATTGCCAACAATGGGTGGACAGACTGCCCTAAACCTATGCATCAAATGCAAAGAATTAGGAATTTGGGAAGAGCATGGAGTTGATATCATTGGAGTAGATATTGACGCAATTGAAATCACTGAAAATAGAGATGCATTTAGATTGTTAATGGATACTCTTGACGTGCCAATGGCTCCTCAAAAACCTGCAAAATCATTCCTACAAGGAAAAGAAATTGCGCAAGAATTTGGATTTCCATTATGTGTGAGAGCATCTTACACATTAGGTGGAGCCGGAGCAGCAATTGTACATGACCCCGAAGAATTTGACCAATTATTAGAAAACGGACTAAAAATATCTCCTATCCACGAAGTAATGATCGACAAAGCATTACTAGGCTGGAAAGAATATGAATTGGAATTGTTGCGTGATGAAAATGATAACGTCATTATCATCTGCTCGATAGAGAATTTTGACCCAATGGGAATTCATACTGGAGATTCCATAACGGTTGCCCCAGCAATGACTCTCTCTGATAATACGTATCAGAAAATGAGAGACATGGCAATAAAAATGATGCGTAGCATAGGAAATTTTGCTGGAGGTTGTAACGTTCAATTTGCCGTTTCTCCTGACGAAAAAGAAGAAATTATTGCAATTGAAATAAACCCTAGAGTTTCTCGCTCGTCTGCCCTAGCATCAAAAGCAACTGGATATCCTATTGCAAAAATTGCTTCAAAATTAGCAATTGGATACACACTTGATGAATTAGATAACCAAATTACAAAGACTACTTCTGCCCTATTTGAACCTACCTTAGATTATGTTATCGTAAAAATACCAAGATGGAATTTCGATAAATTTAAAGGAGCAGATAGGCAGCTTGGACTACAAATGAAGTCTGTGGGAGAAGTAATGGCAATTGGAGGTAGTTTCCAAGAAGCACTTCAAAAAGCTACTCAATCACTTGAAATTGGAAGAAATGGGCTGGGAGCTGATGGAAAAGAAGAAAGAAATCAAGAGAAATTATTACACAGTTTAAAAAACGCAAGTTGGGATAGATTATTCCATATTTATGATGCAATCAAACTAGGAATTCCTTTCAAAACCATCAAAGAATTAACAAAGATTGACGACTGGTTCTTAAGACAAATCGAAGATCTGATTCACACAGAAAGGAAAATTGAAAAGTATAATTTGAATACAATTCCTAAAGAATTATTATTCGAAGCCAAACAAAAAGGATACGCAGACAGACAAGTAGCTCACCTATTAAAATGTTGGGAAAGTGAGATTTACAGCAAAAGAGAAGAATTCAATATAAACCGAGTTTATAAATTAGTTGATACTTGTGCCGCAGAATTTGATGCACAAACTCCTTACTACTACTCCACTTTTGCCATGGAAAACGAATCCATCAAAACGGACAAAAAGAAAATAATTGTGTTGGGTTCTGGACCAAACAGAATTGGACAAGGTATAGAATTTGATTACTGTTGTGTACATGGAATATTTGCAGCCAAAGAAATGGGATACGAAACCATTATGATTAACTGTAATCCAGAAACTGTTTCTACAGATTTTGATACGGCAGATAAATTATATTTTGAGCCTGTATTCTGGGAACATATTTATGACATCATTCGCCACGAAAAACCAGAAGGTGTAATCGTACAATTGGGAGGGCAAACTGCTCTTAAATTGGCAGAAAAACTAGAGAAACATGGAATTAAGATCATTGGATCTGGATTCGATTCTTTGGATTTGGCTGAAGACAGAGGAAGATTCTCAAACAAATTGGAAGAATTGAACATTCCTTATCCAAAATTTGGAGTGGTGGAAAGTGCTGAGCAAGCTTTGGAGAAAGCAAAAGAACTTGGTTTCCCATTGCTAGTGAGACCTTCGTACGTTCTTGGAGGACAAAAAATGAAGATTGTAATAAATGAACAAGAGCTAGAAACTCACGTAGTAGATATCTTAAGAGACATGCCAGATAACCAAATCTTGGTCGATCACTTTTTGGGTGGAGCTATTGAAGCTGAGGCAGATGCAATATGTGACGGAGAAAATGTGTACATCATTGGGATGATGCAACACATTGAACCTGCAGGAATTCACTCGGGAGATTCATACGCATTGTTACCGCCCTACAACTTGGGAGATTTGATCTTAACTAAGATGGCTGAATACACCAAAAAAATTGCTTTGGCGCTCGACACAGTTGGACTAATTAATATCCAGTTCGCCATAAAAGATGATGAAGTATATATCATTGAAGCAAACCCAAGAGCTTCTCGTACAGTGCCATTCATAGCAAAAGCATACGAAGAGCCATATATAAATTACGCTACAAAAGTAATGTTAGGTGCAAAATTGAGCGAGTTTGATTTCAACCCGAAAAAAGAGGGTTACGCGATTAAGATTCCGGTATTCTCTTACGAGAAATTCCCTGAGGTAGTTAAAGAACTTGGCCCAGAAATGAAGTCAACTGGAGAAGCAATTTACTTTATTGATGACTTGAAAGATAAATTCTTTAGGAAGATATACTCTGAAAGGAATATGCTACTTTCTAAATAGATTCAAATAATAATTTGATTTGAAAAGGAGAGAGCATTTGTTCTCTCCTTTTTTTATATTACACTTTGAAAAAACAAACCCATGATAAAACAATCCATAAAAGACGACATTATTTTCCTTTCTATTGCCAACAGAGATTTTTCTTACCGAATTCCTCTGGCTAAAATTGGTGCTGCCATTGACTGGAAAATAGGACAAAAAGGAGGGGAAGAAATTGTGATAGAAAACGTTTCTAAATGGACAATACAACTCTTCACCAAAGCAACTGCTGAGCAGAAACACGTGAAACAATTTGTTGAAATTGTGCAAGAACACAGCCCAAATAACAACATAGATTGGAAAAATACAAAAACAGCTGTGAACGCTCAAAATCAATATAATTGGTTAGTTGAAACAAACAAAACAGCAAAGAAAAAACAGACAAGCGAAGAAATTATCGAAAGCCTGAAAAAGAAATTTAATTTAGAATAATAGAGAAAAAGGATATTTTTTAGCTTTTCTTCGGCCTCATTCTAAGGAATAATTTAAGCGCAATATTTTTCGTTAATGAAGGAAGAAGTTCCGGAGCATGCGGAGGAAATCACTGACTGAATCGAAAAATATAAGTTAAATTATGGATTAAAATGAAGCCTAGATTTTTTTGGTTCGTTTTTTCATCAATGAAAAAAATGAACAAAGCTTAAATAATAAGATGATCTTTATTCCTTTAGTCGAATTTATATATATATTAAGAAAAGAGAATCATTAAAAAAAACAAAACATAATGTCTCAAGACAATCAATTAAAAACTATCCTAGAAAAGTTTGAAATAGCTGGACTAAATCCTATGCAGAAAAAAGCAGGAAAAACGATTCGAGACAACTCGGATGTGGTTTTACTTTCGCCAACTGGAACAGGGAAAACATTGGCATTTTTGCTTCCTTTAATCGAAACTTTGAGATCAGACTGTGAAGAAATTCAGGCACTTATTTTGGTTCCTTCTCGGGAATTGGCACAACAAATAGAGCAAGTTGTGCGCAAAATGGGTTCAGGATTCAAAGTAAACTCAGTGTATGGAGGAAGAGCCGGAACGCTTGATAAAATTGACCTAAAACACAGACCCGCGATTCTAATTGGAACTCCTGGGAGAGTTGCAGATAGATTCAGAAGAGATGAAATTTCTTTGGAGAACATCCATACTCTTGTGTTGGATGAATTCGACAAATCGCTCGAGATTGGTTACAAAGAAGAAATGTCTGAGATTATACAAGTATTGCCCAATGTGAGGCAAAGAATTCTTACTTCAGCTACAAGCGACAGCAAGATTCCCAAATTTGTAAAGCTAGAAAGTCCTGTTTTTATTGATTATTTACAAAACGAGAGTCATTCTCAACTTAAAATAAAAACGATACTTTCGCCCGATAAAGATAAATTGAAAACCCTTGGCAAAGTGATTGCTCACTTAGGAAACCAACCCGGAATTATCTTCTGTAATTTCAAAGATGCACTAGGACGAGTAAGTGATTTCTTAGGTAAGAAAAACATCAATCACCAGTGTTTTCATGGAGGAATGGAACAGGTAGACAGAGAACTGGCTTTGATTAAATTCAGAAATGGAACTAGCCAATTGTTAGTGGCTACCGATTTGGCAGCCAGAGGATTGGATATTCCAGAAATAAAATTTATTCTTCATTATCACTTACCTCCTCACGAAAAAGAATTTACCCACAGAAACGGACGAACTGCCCGAATGAACAAAGAAGGTGTAGCGTATATTCTGCAATGGAAAGACGAAGAATTACCCGGTTTTATTCAAGAAAAGTGGCCCGAAGAACAAAATATTGACGATTTGTATGCTCCAAAAACGGAGAAGCCAGCAAAGTGGACTACGCTCCACATCACGGGCGGAAGAAGAGACAAAATATCGAAAGGTGATATTGCAGGTTTGTTTTTTAAACAAGGCGGAGCGAACAAAGACCAAGTGGGTGTAATTGAGTTACAGCAAAAATCTTCGTTTGTGGGTGTGCATGCAGATGCTGCCGAAACTCTTATCGAAAAAACAAATAATGCTAGATTGAAAAAGAAAAAGGTTAGGGTTAGTTTGATTTAAAGGAGGTTTATGGAATTGATTAAAGGAAAAAGGTAGTCGCTTTTTCCTTTTTTTTGTACTTTAGTTTATCGAAAAATAAAATATATTTTTAAATAATGGGTTTAAATAATTTTACTTGGG
>JBDMYC010000021.1:0-5486 GCA_039770535.1 Flavobacteriales bacterium | reverse complement strand
GTAGTTGCTTCGGCTGTTCCCATTCAGTGTTTTCTGTCTAATTTCTCCTCCATTGGATTGTTGCAAAGATACTAATAATTGAAATGTTTAGCAAGGCGAAAATATGAACAAGAAACTGACAAGTTAGTCATCAAATTCATTAATCAAAACAGTAGAATCGTTATCGGGAAGGTAGAGGGTTATGTCTACGTTTTTATCAATATAAATACCACCTTTCGCATTTAAATATGGAGACAGCAGAACGATAGAATCTTTAACTTCATATTCGTAAGGTTTGTTGCTGAATGAGTTGGATAGACTTCTGAATCCAGTTCCACTTGTCGCCACTCTAATCCAAGCTGAGTTATGTTCTGTTTTACGGATGTCAAGTTTCACCTTCTCAGAATTTTCATTTTCGGGAATTACATCTAATTTTTTTATCACAATGGTTTTGTAATCCAAACTGTGCGAATTGTAATATGAAAATTTTGAAAATGAGGCTTTATTGAAAATGAGTAATGCAACTAAGCCAATAACTGAAAATATAAGCGAGAACCTAGTTATGCTTCTAAGTGATTTTGAACTCTGAACAATTTTATCTTGTTTGTTAAAGGCAAGTCTTATCCCAGAAAAAATAAGGGAAATTGCTATACTAATGATGAAAATTGCAAAAGCGATCTTTATCAAATTCGTATTCATCATGTTGAATTCTGTTTGAAGAGCAAACTCATCAAACATTTCACTCAGTCCTGTTTCAGTTGGAAAAAGCAGTGAGTAGGTAACTGACAAAAATAAAATAATACCAATCGAAATTAAAACGAAACCAAGGAGTGAAAAAATAGAAGTAAATAGGTTTTTCACGTTTTCTTTTGGTCGAAATGTCTCATTAAACTTCTGACTGGT
The DNA here is from genome assembly GCA_039770535.1 of Flavobacteriales bacterium. Lineage (GTDB taxonomy): Bacteria > Bacteroidota > Bacteroidia > Flavobacteriales_D > CAJJDF01 > CAJJDF01. Next base: position 4,604 of record JBDMYC010000021.1, on the reverse strand, counting down.
TCCCACCAAAAAATCATTGAATTTATTACTTTGGGTTTTAATGTTTTCTCCAATAGCCTCTGTGTCAATATTATCTAAGCCAGATTTTACTTTAGTGACGAAAGAGGAAATATTATCGACCGTAGCATTTTTACCTTTTGCTGCTAGTTTGTCGCTCGTGCTTTTTGCTTCGGGTATTATTATCCATAGAATTATATACAGCCAAAATCCCGTGCCCCAGAGAAGGAAAGCAATAGCAAATATTAGTCTCACGATTGAAACATCCCAATCAAAATAGTTGGAAACTCCTTTGCAAACACCTCCAAGAACTCTGCTGTCTGGATCGCGAAAGAATTTTTTCTTTTCTTGAGATTTTGATTCCTTTTTCTTCTCAGAAAAATGTTGAGCTTTTTCTTTTTGCATTTCCTCAGCCTCTTCTTCTTCAAAATTGTCTGGGGAGCCCATCACAATTTTGATTGCCTCCACATCTTGTTCGTGTATTACTTCTTTGTTTCGATTCAGTTTTTCGGTAAATAATTCGGCAATTCTTGCTTCAATATCTTCTAGAATCTCCTGTCGTTCTCCCAAATTATTAAATTTATTCCCTACTGATTCCAAGTAATCTTTTAAAATGGAGTATGCATCTTCCTCAATATTGAAAACTAGTCCAGCTATGTTTATTGTTATGGTTTTTTTCATTTTGTAGTTATTTTAGATACTGATTCTGCTATATTATTCCAGGTTTCTTGTAATTCATCCAGGAATTCTTCGCCTTGTTTGGTAATTGAGTAGTATTTTCTGGGTGGTCCCGAAGTGGATTCTTGCCACCTGTAAGTCAATATTTCAGCATTCTTCAGTCTCGTTAATAAAGGATAGATAGTTCCTTCTACCACAATCAATTCCGATTTTTTTAACTCAGTAATCACTTCCGAGGGGTAGACTTCTTTTTTCTTGATAATAGTCAAGATGCAGAACTCTAGAATTCCCTTTTTCATCTGCGATTTTGTATTTTCTATCTTCATTCGTTCTAAAAATTGGTAGCGTACATTGCAAATATATATAAAAAACATAGTACTATGCAAAACAAAGTACTGATATTTATATATGAAATAATTCTAAACTTAGAATTTTACTTACTTTTGTATCATGAATTTTATCACAACAAAACTTGGAATACTGGGAGGAGGTCAGCTAGGCAGAATGTTTATTCAATCGGCAATGAGCTACGGAACTCCAATTCACATTTTGGACCCAAATCCAGCTTGTCCTGCCGCAAACTTCTGTGATTCGTTTACCGAAGGAAGTTTCAATGACTATGATTCTGTTTTTGAATTTGGCTCTGGATTGGATGTGTTGACTATTGAAATAGAAAATGTAAATACTGAAGCGCTTTACCAACTGGAGAAAGAAGGAGTGAAGGTTTTTCCGCAGCCTCAAGTCATAGAATTGATAAAAGACAAAGGAGTTCAGAAACAATTTTATCGAGATAATAATATTCCTACAGCTGATTTTATTTTATGTGATTCAATAGAAGAAGTAGAACAGAAAGCAACTTTTCCTATTGTCCAAAAAATGAGAAAAGGAGGATATGATGGAAAAGGAGTGCAGGTTTTGAGATCTCCAGAAGATTTGGAAGAGGCATTTGATGTTCCTTCCTTATTAGAATCCATGATAGATTTTGAAAAAGAGATTTCTGTAATTGTAGCGAGAAATGAGGATGGAGAAATAGTTTCTTACCCAACTTGTGAGCAGGAGTTTAATCCCGAAGCTAACTTAGTAGAGTTCTTATTTTCGCCAGCTAAAATAAGCGAAGAAACTGAGGATAAAGCTCAAGAAATTGCTCATACTATTATTGAAAAACTAGACATGGTAGGTTTGCTTGCTGTAGAGTTTTTTGTGTTGAAAGATGGATCTGTTATTGTGAATGAAATGGCGCCAAGAACGCACAACAGTGGACATCATACGATAGAATGCAATTACACTTCACAGTTTGAGCAACATTATAGGTCGGTTATGAATTTTCCTTTGGGCAGTACGGAAATTATTCAACCAGGAGTTATGATTAACTTATTGGGAGATAAAAACCACAATGGAACCCCAATTTACGAAGGTATAAATGAAGTGATGAAACAAGAAGGTGTGTATGTTCATTTATACGGAAAAACGGAAACAAAACCTTTTAGAAAAATGGGGCACATCACAGTGGTGAATTCAGAGTTGAATCAAGCTATTTCATTAGCTAGAGAAGTTGCAAAAAAAGTGTCAGTAATCTCCTAATTTCTGTTTAAACTAAATTAGAGAGTTACAAAAAGTAAGTCAATCATTGCCGAGTTATCTTTTAGACTTTGTGATTTCAAGATCACTTTTTGTTCTTTGTATTTCTTTAGTTGGCTGTTTTTGATTACTTCACCATCAGCTCTACTTGCAGTGCTCAAAGTTACTGCGTTTTCATTCAATTTTTTCTCTACTCGTACTATCTGTTTGTCTTTCATTGGAGCAATTTTTTCATTTTCTTCGTCCAATGCACTTATTTTCTTTTGATCTTTTACTTGGTTTGGCTCATAATTTAGAGATGGCTTTTCAATGATTTCATCTTCTGTTTCTTCCATTAAATCGGCTATCGCTATATCGCCACTAATTGTTTCTTCAACATAATAATTTTCTCTACTTTCTGCCGGTTGAGCAGGAACTGCAATCTTTTGAGATTCCTCCTTAGCTCTCACATTGGGTAATGTTCCTTGGTCTCCGTTTTTGTTTACTGTAATTTTCTCTGGTTCTTTGAGTTCTACTTGTTCGGGTGAATAAGATTTATCGTCTTTTTCTGTTGTTTTGGTCGTGTTAATTGCCATTTCTTTTTGTGGCTGATTTGTGAAATCTATGCCGATATTAATAATAAAAAGAAGCAAAAGACCAAAAGTGGCAAGTTGTAGCCCTGGTTTTCTGAACAGAGAAGTATTGGATGGAAATAAAAATGACGAGAGCGCAGAAAACCAACCTATTGGTTTTTTCTTTTCTTCCATCAGTTTCATCAAGTCTGCTTTTATCCTGTTTGGTACAAAAACAGATTCTTGCTGAGATGCCAACTGCTTCACAGACAGCAAAGTATTTCTTAATTCTTTGTACTCCGTTTCGTTTTCCACTTGAGTCAAGGCAAATTCTTTCTCCGTAGAATTCAATTTTTCAAAAGATTTATTCAATAATAAATCTTCGATATCCTGTGGAGTATGTGTGCTATTCTTTTTCATATTCTTAACTATTTATACCAATCAAAATCAGCATCATTTTTACCAATTGGGGTGCAAAATCTTTGAGCGAAACGGTCAGTTTTTTCAAGGTGTAAAACAGTCTTGATTTCACAGTTCCTTCCGAGCAGTCAAGCGTTTCGGCAATTTCTTTGATTGGCATGTCCTGAAAGTAACGCATCACAAACGTAGATTTTTGTTTTTCATCTAATTTTGCTAGCTCTACATTCAGTTTTTCACTGAATTGAGTATCCTGAAGTGAGTCCATTGCATCCATCGCTGTATCCTTTATTTGGTAATTTTCGTCTAGGTCATAACTTGTGTTTTTTCGCACGGCTTGTTTCCGGTACTCATTTTTGCACATGTTGTTGGCTACCGAAAACATCCAAGTTTTAAAACTTCTTTTTATATCGTACGATTCTGGTTTTTCTACAATTTTTGTAAATAAATCCTGCATAAAATCTTGTGCTTTTTCCTCATCTTGCCACAACATTTTGTAAAAATAATTGACCAACATGCCATTGTACCTGTCATATAATTCCGAAAAAGCCAAAGAATCCCTTTCTGCAATCAATTGCATTAATTCATTATCGGTATGTTGTTTGTATTTTGCCATTCACTGCTACTTTTTCAGTAGAGATTCAATTTGTTGCGCTTTTCCTCCGTTCAATCCAATTTTTCGAATCACAGTATTAATTTCTTTTTCTTTTAGTTCATTCCCATTTTCAGAATAAAAACTTGATAATTGCAACAAGGGTAGCACATAGTTGATGTTTAGCTTTTTCTCTTGCGGAGAAATTAGACTATTGGAAATATAAGATTTAGAGAATTTTTGGTGCCAATTCGTAGACAAGATCTGGCTGTTGTCAAAAGTTTTATTGCTGTATTTTAGTGCGAGTCCAGTAGGGTAGAGGTCTTTTTTTAGGTCTTTCAGAACAAGATGTGAAACTGTGAGTGAATAATAAATATTTTTCGATTTGTTTTTTGTCGCTAGGTCCTTAAGAATCTGGATTGGTTGCGAATAGTTTTTAGAAAATCTCAAACCTAATTCTTCGGTTTTTGCTTTTCTGTATGTCTCATTGACCATTAAATCGTAGTTCAAAATTTTCACATCTTTTCTCACTCCTTCAATCAGTTGGAGAATCCAAATGGGGTAGGTGTCGTCTTCGCCATAAGTGACCAAAATACCACCTTGTTCTACTGACATAAGTGTGTTATTTGCGTATTCACGGAGAGCTGGAGATAATTTTGTGAGCTTTAACTTATTGCAAAACTCTCTTTTTTTCAAGTTGTTTTGCTCTAGTTCATAAAATTTTGCAAGTTCAAAATAGAGTTCAGTATTTGCGGGAGCAAGTTCATGAGCCTTGAGCAAAGAATTAAAAT
>JBDMYC010000020.1:0-19400 GCA_039770535.1 Flavobacteriales bacterium | reverse complement strand
TTCATTCCTGTGAACAGAATCGTGTCAATTATTTTGTAGCACGAAAGTTATTTTTTGTTAAACAAAAATGATTTATACAATAAAATGTTTTATCTTTAGTTCCTTAAAGAAAACTAACAACATATGCCTTTTCAAGCAGGAGATTTACTCCAAAAAGTTAACAGTCCTCAGGATTTAAAAGATACCGTTTCATTAGAAGAATTACCTCAATTCTGTAAAGAATTAAGGCAGTTTATAGTAGATGTAGTTTCGGAAAAAGGAGGGCATTTTGGTGCAAGTCTTGGTGTGGTAGAATTAACATCTGCACTTCATTATGTATTCAATACTCCTTACGATCAATTGGTTTGGGATGTAGGACACCAAGCCTATGGCCACAAAATAATCACAGGAAGAAAAGATGTGTTTGACACCAATAGAGTGTACAAAGGAATCAGTGGGTTCCCAAAAAGATCTGAAAGCGAATATGATACATTTGGCGTAGGACATTCTTCTACATCAATTTCTGCAGCCTTAGGAATGGCTGTTGCCAGTCAGATTAAAGGAGAAACAGAAAGGCAACACATTGCAGTAATTGGAGATGGAGCCATGACAGGTGGTTTGGCATTTGAAGGATTAAATCACGGAGGAATTGAAAACTCCAACATGATTGTAGTGCTTAATGACAATTGCATGTCAATCGACCCAAATGTAGGTGCACTGAAAGAATATTTGAGAGATTTGTCAGCTTCACAACCCTACAATAAAGTAAAAGACGAAGTTTGGAATTTATTAGGGAAATTAAGCTCTTTTGGAGCAAGCGCTCAGCAAATTGTGCATAAAGTTAGTGATGCTTTGAAGGGAAGTATTTACCAAAAAAGCAACTTTTTTGAGTCTTTAAATTTCAGGTATTTTGGCCCAGTAGATGGACACGATTCTCAAGCTATGGTCAAGTTATTCGAGGAAATAAAACACCTTCCAGGACCAAAAATTGTTCACTGCCTAACAGAAAAAGGAAAAGGATTTAAACCAGCAGAAGACGGAGATACAACAGTGTGGCATGCACCAGGGATCTTTAATAAAGAGACAGGTGAGATTGTAAAAGTAATGCCAAAATCTACGGATGCACCAAAATTCCAAGATGTATTTGGACATTCGATAGTTGAGTTAGCAGAAAAAAACGATAAAATTGCCGGAGTAACTCCAGCAATGCCAAGTGGATGTTCTTTGAACATCATGATGAAAGCAATGCCAGACAGAGCTTTTGATGTGGGGATTGCAGAACAACATGCTGTTACTTTCTCTGCAGGATTGGCTACGCAAGGGATGATTCCTTTCTGTAATATTTATTCCACTTTCATGCAAAGAGCATACGATCAAGTGCTTCATGATGTTGCGATTCAAAATTTGAATGTTGTATTTTGCTTAGATAGGGGAGGACTAGTTGGTGCTGATGGACCCACACATCACGGAGCTTATGATTTGGCTTACATGAGATGTATTCCCAATATGATTGTCTCTGCACCCATGGATGAATTGGAATTAAGAAACTTAATGTTTACTGCTCAGGCAGATGCAAATGGGCCATTTTCTATTCGTTATCCAAGAGGAAAAGGAATTACACCAGATTGGAAGAAGCCATTTCAGAAACTTACTATCGGTCAAGGAAGAAAATTGAAAAATGGAAACGATATTGCAATTTTGACGATTGGGATTACAGGAACATTTATTGCTAAAATTGAGAATGATTTTGAGGATAAAGGATTGAGTGTTGCTCATTATGACATGCGATTCCTTAAGCCATTGGATGAAACAATTTTGCATGAAGTGTTTTCAAAATTCGATAAGGTAATTACAGTAGAGGATGGAACAACTACAGGAGGTTTAGGAAGTGCAGTACTCGAGTTTATGTCCGATAATGGTTATCAAGCACAAGTAAAAAGATTAGGAATCCCTGATAGATACATTGAACACGGAACCCAAGCTCAATTGTACAAAGAATGTGGTTTTGATGCTGATGCTATTCTTGAAACTGTAGAAGAAATGGTAAAAAAAGCTTCTGTTGTGAAAGTGATTGGGAAGTAAATATTTTTTTTCTGTCATTCCTGCGAAAGCAGGAATCTTAAAGCGAGAATATTACCAAATGAATAAGATTCCTGCCTTCGCAGGAATAACAACTATTTTTTTATTAAACCAACTTCTCCAAAACCTTAAACATTTTTCCATCACTGGGTTGACAGCCATTTTTTATCATGGTAAATAATTCAGTTTCTCTAGTTTGAGAGTATTCTTTTCTCGTTCTGTATGCTTTGATAGACACTTTGTTTTACTCAATGGCTTTGAGCACTTCTACTTTATCCAAAAACGAAACAGAATCGCTTTCAAGGCCTATTAATTCTGCTTTATCTTTTCCGTAATAAAAATACTTGATGTCGTTTTCTGTGGCAAATTCTATGTACTCCATTTTTAAAAGAACAGAATTATAGATCACATCACTGAAAGATGCAATTAGCTGATTTACTTTTTCTTGATCCGTATTTTTAATCTCAATCCACAAATCTGCATCAATACCATTCACGGCCAAGAACTCCTTGAACTCTTGTTCAAAGTGTTTCAGTTCCTCAAGGGTTAATTCTCTGTAAAGTGGCATAATAGTTTTGTTTAGAGGACAAAGATATTAAAGATTAGTGAAATAATTATCAAGATAAATCACTCTGTTGTCGAGCCAGTTCAGCAAGTATTGTTGCTCATTTTGATAATTAATAGTCGATTGCCATTTTTTGTTTTCAATCGGCACGATATTTTGCTTATTAATTAAGGCAAAATTATCGTCAAAGGCCTTTTTTAAATTTGTAGTAGAAAAAATTCCAGCTCGTAAACTTGTCCATCTTTGCTTCAGCTTATTTTTGAAATTATCAGTATCAAGTCTTATAAGTCTGTCATACAGGTTATTTGACAGGATTGAAGTGGGGCCAATTGTATTTCCATCCCAGAAAATTCCCCAAGTTCCATCCAAATCCCAAGGGATAACCTTGAATTTAGAGCCACTTGTTTCTTTCCATAAATAGGTATTTTTTCCTGTATTGTCGAGACCCATTACGAGATTAAGGAAAATGTAATAATCCGCAAAGTTATTGATATCAATCAGTGAAGTGATACTTGAGCTGAAAATAGAATCATTTCCATTTACCACCAAGTTTCGTAAGTTGCTCAATGAAGACCAGTTTGTATTTATTTGTGGATATTTCTGTTCCCAGCCATCCCAATAAAAATCGGTAGAAACATCACTGGAATATGTTTCGAAACGGGTTGCTCCATCTTCCCAATTGATAGCTTTGTAAAGCACTCCGTCAGAACCCTCTAGATTTAGAAATTCGGAGTTCATATTTTCATTTAAACAATACAATCCTTGGTGCTCATTATTAATAAATAGCTCTACAAATTCTCCATTAATTCCTGAATGTTGAGAGGCTGATAGCTGTTGCCACAACTCAAAAGAGGTCTTGTTTCTTAAGCGAGCTTCGTCAATCCACATAGCATCCAGAATCCAGTCATTATTTGGTTTCAAATCAAATAAAGACGCAGAATAACCGCCAGATAGGTTTGGATTTCTTTTCAAAGCGAATCCAAAAGATTTTTTGTCATAAAATTGAGATGAGCCTCCTCTGTGTTCAATCCCAATGTAGAATTGGTCAGAGGCCTTGTTTTCTTCTTGGAAATTGAGCGTTATTTTTGCAGCCTTTTTAGGCATGTCTTGAATTTCGGACGGTACAATTATTTGGACGATTGGTAAATTAGTAAAACTCAATTCGTACTTTTTTCGAGTACCATTTGTTTCAATTTCCACTTCATAAATCGTGTTTATTTCAATGGTTCCAAGGTTATTGATTTCATTGTTATTCAGAAGTGTTCCTTCAAAGTATAAACTACTTGATTTACTATACTCCACGAAAGGAGAAAAATTAGCAATCAGTTGATTTTCAATTGAAAATCTTAGCATTTCTTCCTGATAATCATAACCACATTCTTTGTTATTAAGTTTTAGAATGAGGTCCTTTTCTAGTTCTGGAAATAGTTCGGCATTGGGAATGAATTTCTCCTTATAGCAGGATTCGCTTCCTATAAGAAGAAGACAAACTGCAAGAAGAAAAAGGAGATTTTTCATGATAGAAATGGAATCTAAGTTAGGAGTTTTGTTGTGGATATAAGTTTAAATCATTCATTTTTCTTAATCAAATCGCTTTATTCTATGTGATTAGAGGTGAAGCGTTACTTTTTTAAACTAATTCGAAAGGTAGTTCCTTGGTCAATTTTTGAGTTTAGAACATATATTTTTCCCCCAAGCTGCTCTTCTACAATTCTCTTAACAAGGCTTAAACCTAATCCCCAACCTCTTTCTTTGGTAGAAAAACCTGGATTAAAAATAGATTTGAAATTAGAAGAAGGAATTCCCTTTCCTGTGTCCGTTATGTCTATGATCACCTTATTGTCTTTGTCTTGAACCAAATAAGTAACCGATCCTTTTTCACCATAGATAGCATCAATCGCATTTTTAGTGACATTTTCAATTACCCATTCAAAGAGCGAAGTATTGATGTTTGCAATCGCCTGTTGATCGCCTTCTACAATCAGTTCTACTTTTTGCGAAACTCTAGATTTCAAGTAGTTGGTAGATTCAGAAATAGAGCTAAAAATATTTTCTTCCTTAGTCTTTACATTTGAACCAATTTTAGAAAAACGATCCGTAATGGTGTTTAATCTATCAATGTCTTTGTTCATTTCTGCGATAGAAGAATCTGGAACTCCGTCTGCTTTGATTATTTCAACCCAAGCCATGAGCGAAGAAAGTGGAGTTCCTAATTGATGGGCTGTTTCCTTTGCCATTCCTGCCCAAACTTGGTTTTGTTCTGCTTTTCGGAACGTGCTAAATAAGAAGTAGGATACCATTAAAAACAAAAATATGATTATTAATTGCACCCAAGGAAAATACCTGAGTTGAGTCAATAAACTGGACTCTGAGTAATAAATGTAACCTGTGCTTTCGCCAAAAGAGACCGTTATTTTCTCGTTTTCGCTTGCCATTTCCTTAACAGTTTTGGCAATTGAAGTACTATCTTTCAAGTTTTCAGGAGCAATGTTTATCGTCCTTTTTATATCTCCAGAAGCTGAATCAACATACAAAATTGGAATGGATGCAGAACTTGCTATTAATTCATTTTCAAAAGATCGAATTAGAGAATCACTTTTTGTTTTTAATTCACTAAATAATTTTGAATTATCGTAATGTAAAATTTGATATTGCAGTTTGGTATTTGGTATTTTGATTTTTTCGTTTTTCGAATCCCATTTTGAAATTAATGCTTTTAATGAATCTTCGTATTCTTTTTTGTTGTCAAAATTTTCGCTTGTAAAGGGCAAGCTAGAACTTGAAATAGAGATTTCTTCGGTTCCGTTTTTATAATTTATTACTTCTAAAATTATTGGGATATTGCTGTTTTTTGCAATAAATGATGAGGCAAAAGTGTAGTCATTTTGTTCTCTTCCAAATTCTTTAACGGCCATTGCATAGTCGTTCATGTTTTCACTTTCCTCTAGTTTTAGTCTTTCAAAAGTCTGATTAGTAAGGTTTACCAATTGAGCTTGTTTCTTCACAGTTTCGCTCCATAGTTTCACGCGCAATCGCTCTTCTTGCTGAATTTTGGAAGCAAGGTGATTGGTGTACCACAATGAAACTCCAATAATTAGAAGAGCAATGACAGAAAGGACCACTTTCCATATCTGCTTAGAGGAATATAATTTTTTTGATTTCAAATTTTAATATTCGTGTTTGGTTACTAAATATAGCAGTAATTTTTAAATTCTTTTAATTGTTTGTAATTCCTGTGAAGGCAGGAATGACAGATTAAGAGCTTAATTTTTATTAAATTCTACTTAGGGTTAAGTACAATATTTTCTAGCATGAAATAAATTCCAGCTACAATGAAGATAGAAACGATAAAATACCTCCAAAAATTGTATCCTCTTGCTTTTTGTGTTGCTGCCATGAAAAAAGCGATTACCACAACCAAAATTCCTATTCCAATGTAATATCCCATTTTATTTCCAATTAAATATTTCAGAAAGCCATCTGTAGACGTCATTTCCGTTTGCAAAAAGCATCAGTGAAAGCAAAATTAATAAGCCAAACATCTGAGCTTTTTCCATAAATCTATCACTTGGTGGTCTTCCCGAAATCATCTCGTAAATCAAGAACATGGCATGTCCTCCATCCAATGCTGGAATAGGAAGTATGTTCATGAAAGCAAGAATCACAGATAGAAAAGCTGTTCTAGTCCAGAAGATTCTCCAATTCCAGTCCGTAGGAAAGATTTTAGCAATTGTTCCGAATCCTCCTACTTTTTTTGCTGCTTCTTTTTTGGTGAAAATAAGTTTGAATTGCTTGACATAATCTTTTAGTGTGCTGTAACCAAGGCGCATTCCCTCTGGCCAAGATTGTGAAAAACTATAACTAATGTGAGTCGGATTGAACAGTTTGATATATTCGCCTTCTCTAAGAAAGCCAAAACGATAACTACTATCAAATTCTCCAGAGAAATAAAGAGGCTTTCCCTCTCTCATTACTTCTAAATTAAATGAATCTATTGCATTTTCTTTCAGTTTTTTGACTTCAGTAGTAAATATCTTGAAGGTCTGTGTTTTTTTTCCGTTCAAGGTCACTATTTTGTCTCCTTTTTGTAAGCCAATCTCTCTGGCAATAGTGCTGTCGAACACTTCATTAACAACTGCAGGAATTTGTGGGACAAATGCGGGAATTTCATTTTCCAACATGAAATCAATTCCTTGGTCAGAGATTGTTACGTTTTTTTCTTCTCCATTTCTTTCAATCGTAAAATTTTTAGATTGATCAATAAGAATAGCTTTATTGATTTCATTGAAATCGTCTACTTTTTTTCCTTCAATGGCAAGGATTTTATCTCCATCCATGAAGTAATTTTCTCCTTTTATTTCATCTGCAAGTACTTCTATTCCTTGAGTAAAATCCTCGTTTTTTACGTAATCCTTGCCCCAAAAATAGGCCACCATTGCATATAGAAAAATAGCTAGAATTACATTTACAAATACTCCGCCCAACATCACAATTAATCTTTGCCAAGCTGGTTTTGATCTGAATTCATAAGGTTTTGGAGGCAACTTCATTTGCTCGGTATCCATAGATTCGTCTATCATTCCAGATATTTTTACGAATCCACCCAAGGGCAACCAGCCAATTCCGTATTCGGTATCTCCTTTCTTGAATTTGAACAAAGAAAACCAAGGGTTGAAAAACAAATAAAATTTCTCTACTCGTATTTTGAACAAACGAGCAGGGATAAAATGTCCCAATTCGTGCAGAACCACAAGGATGGCAAGCGCCAAAATGAGTTGAACTATGATTACAAATGTTCCCATAAATGATCAGTGTGTTTTGTTTATCGGATTGGTTTCGGTTTAATTACAAAAGTCTTCGGCTATTTGCCTGGCTAGTTTGTTGGTTTCAATGTAATCTTCGAGGGTTGGTTTGGATATAAATTCCGTTTTCTCTAATGTCTTTTCATTGATGTCTCCAATTTCTAAGAATTTGATCTTCCCATCCAAAAAAGCTTTGTTTGTGATTTCGTTTGCAGCATTAAGAACGCAAGCAGAGTTTCCTCCAGTTTCGATCACATCAAAAGCTAGTTTCAAGTTTTTGAAAGTATCTAAATCTGGTTTTTCGAAAGTCAAATTTGGGTAATCGAAAAAACTAAAACGCTCAAAATTAGACTTTGGTCTTTCTGGATAAGTCAATGCGTATTGGATTGGGACTTTCATGCTAGGAATTCCCATTTGAGCCAAAATACTGCTGTCCTCAAACTGCACAGCCGAGTGAATAATGGACTGAGGATGAACCACAACTTCAATTTTTGAAGCAGGAATTCCAAACAACCATTTGGCCTCTATCACCTCCAGTCCTTTGTTCATAAGCGAAGCAGAATCTATCGTGATTTTTGCTCCCATCTCCCAGTTTGGGTGTTTTAGAGCTTGTTTTCTGGTTACAGTTTTTAGTTCTTCAAGAGATTTCCCTCTAAAAGGACCCCCCGAAGCAGTGAGGATTAATTTTTCTATTTTATTATCAAAATTTCCAACCAAACATTGAAAAATTGCCGAATGTTCAGAATCTACTGGGTAAATATTTACTCCTTTTTGTTGTGCCAATTTGGTCACGATATCTCCAGCAACTACCAAAGTTTCTTTGTTGGCTAAAGCAATGTTTTTTCCAGCATTTATTGCATTAATAGTTGGTAATAGACCTGAGTAACCAACAGTTGCAGTCAGCACAGTTTCAATCTCGGTCATTTCTACTACTTGGGCTAGGGAATCTTCTCCTGCATAAACTTTGATGTCGTGTTCCCACAAAGCATCTTTCACTTTTGCGTGAAGCGATTCGTCTACAATCACAACTGTGTTCGGCTTGTATTTAAGGGATTGTTCAATGAGTAAATCAGCATTTTTGTTTGCAGTGAGAGCAATAAGCTCAAATTTATCAGGAAATTGTTCTATTACTTCTAGTGCTTGTGTACCAATGGACCCTGTAGATCCTAAAATTGCGATTCCTTTTTTACTCATTGATTCTTTGTTTTTCAAAGGATAAAGTTAGGATTTTTTGAACTTTAATTACGAAAGAATTTCATCAATAAAATTCCGATCATTACTCAATCTTGGAATTTTATTTTGTCCTCCCAGTTTCCCTTTCTTTTTAAGCCAATTATTGAAGGTGTTTTTTGGCAGAACATAAAGAATAGGTTCCTCTAGAATCATTATCCTTTTGGCTTCATAATCGGAGTTTAATGATTTCAAAGTTTCGTCCAAAATTGCAATAAATTCTTGCTCATTTTGTGGAGGATTATCAAATTCTATCGCCCATTCGTGTGCTCCTTTTTCTGTTCCACTCAAGTATTTGGGTGCAACCGTATATTCTTTGAAACTAGCGTCAGTTCTGGTGCAGGCTTTGGTTATTGCAATGTCAGTATTTTCAATTATTAGCTCTTCGCCAAATGCATTGACAAAGTGTTTTGTTCTTCCCGTTACTTTTATCTTGAAAGGCGAGAGGGAAGTGAATTTTACGGTATCGCCCACCAAATATCTCCACAAACCTCCGTTTGTAGAAATGACCAAGGCATAATTTTTATTCAATTCTACTTCTTCTAGTCCAATTGCATTGGAATTTGTACCGTCAAATTCGTCCATAGGAATAAACTCGTAAAAGATTCCATAATCTAACATCAGCAGCATGTCATTTGCTTTGTTTTCGTTTTGTAACGAAAAGAAACCTTCAGAAGCATTGTAGGTTTGGTAGTAATTTAGTTTGTCAGAATTTATAAGTGAATCAAATTGAGATTTATACGGATCAAAATTTACTCCTCCATGCATGTATAATTCGAGATTTGGCCATATTTCGTTTATTGTTTTTCCTTCAGCTACTTCCAGTATTTTGTTTAATAAAACCAGCATCCAAGAAGGAACTCCAGCAATGATTTTCACATCTTCTTTCAAGGATGATTCTGCCATTTTCAGGATTTTTTCATCCCAATTTTCCATCAAGGTTATTTGCCTGTTGGGAGTTCGTCTTATCTCTGCCCAAAAAGGTAGATTTTTAACGATAATTGCTGATAAATCTCCAAAATAGCTACCCTCATTCAGTTGATTTACAGAAGTGTTCCCGCCCAAAATCAAATGCTTTCCTGAGAATAATTTGGCTCCCGGATTGTTGTGGTAATAAATACTCAACAAGTCTTTTCCGCCTTTGTAATGACAATCTTGTATCGCTTCATTCGTTACAGGAATCAGTTTGCTTTTGGCATTCGTAGTTCCAGATGATTTGGAAAACCATTGCGTTTTTCCGGGCCACAACACATTGCTTTCTCCCGCAATCGATTTTTCTATGTAAGGAAATAAATCTTCGTAGGTGTGAAGAGGAATATTATTTTTAAAATCTCTGTAACTGGATGTGTTCGCAAAATCGAATTTTTTTCCAAATTCGGTTTCTTTAGCGGAATCTAACAAAGAATCCCATACATCATTTTGGGTGACAATGGGATTAAATGTAAAATGCTCAATCTGGTCTATTCTTTTCTTTATAATCCAAGAAAAAATAGTGTCGAAAGGCATAGAATTAAAATTTTACTCAATTAATAAACAGGTGATTGAACCTCCTATTTATTCTACCAAAAAATAAGGTAAGCTACAATCCCAAGTGCTAGGGCAGTGTAGATGTATCCTATTGTTGCTGAGCTTTCGTGAAAATAATTATCAGACATTGTGTTTGTTTTTTTGTAAAAGTAATATTTATTTGAAATGTTTCAAAACTAAATTAATCTCTTGACATTACTATTCTTAAAATGTACCAGAATAAGAGCATCAGAGAGGCAAATAATCCAAGTGCAGCTGCTACATACTGATCTTCCGAGTATTTATGAACTAGGTTAGATGTTTGGTATAAAATAGAACCTGCGGCAAGAACCACCATCCCAACTGAGAACCAAAGTCCGAGGTCGAATCCAAATAAAAGTCCTGCGACTATTAGTCCTAATGCTATAAAAGAACCAATCGTCAAGGCTGATCTCAGGAATGAAAAATCTTTCTTAGTCACAAATACCGTGAGTGATAATCCGCCAAAAAGTGCTAAAGTCAAAATAGCTGCTTGCTCAATAAGAGCAGAACCATTTGACATGCTCATTGCAATGTAAATCATTGGAACAAAGATGAAAGCTTGTGCTGCGATATAAATCAAATACCCAAGGTATTGCTTGTTTCTGTCGTGACTTTGTACCGCCATTCTTTCTCCCCAAGAAGTTGCAAGCATAAATCCACCAAGCATCAGCATCCACATGCTTCCCTCTGTGAGTGAAAGTGCAAAATTTGTGATTGCTTCACTCCTTAAGAATAAAGTTTCTATGATGATAAACACAAGAACTCCAAGAGCAACATGTGTGTAGGTTTTTTTGTAGAATTCTGCGCGAGAAGCAACAGAAGAGCTAGATAGTTGTGTGTAATTTTCCATTTTTATTCTATTAATGTAGTTTCGAAGATACTAATTTTATAAATTCTTGTCTGGTAGTTTCTTTCAAAAATTCACCAGTAAATGCGCTTGTTGTGGTTACTGAGTTTTGTTTTTCCACTCCTCTCATTTGCATGCACATGTGACTTGCTTCCAAAACAACTGCAACTCCATGAGGTTCAAGTGTTTCTTGTATGCAATCTCTTATCTCGTTTGTTAATCTTTCTTGCACTTGCAATCTTCTTGCAAAGGCATCTACTACTCTTGGTAATTTACTAAGTCCCACAATTTTTCCCTTTGGAATATATGCAATGTGTGCTTTTCCAAAAAATGGCAACATGTGATGCTCGCAGAGAGAATAAACCTCAATATCTTTTACAATCACCATTTGGCTATAATCCTCATGAAACATAGCTCCTTTTATTATTTCAGAAGGGTCAATGTCGTAACCGTGCGTAAGGAATTGCATTGCTTTTGCTACTCTTTCTGGTGTTTTTAGCAATCCTTCTCTTTTTGGATCTTCTCCAATGTCGGATAAGATTTTCTCGTAAAATCCTGACATTTTTTCTGTCAGGTCGTTATCGTATTCTTCTATTTTCTTGTATCCCATTTTATTATTTTTCTCCGAAGTATTCTACGGAGTTATTTTCTGTCTCGTTCACTTTTACGCTCACCAATGTGGCACCTTTTTCTTTAATTTCGTTTTCTATTTCTTCCCAAATCGCTACAGCAAGTACTTCTGTAGAGGTGTTTTTTCCTTTCAAAAAATCCACATCTAGATTGAGATTTTTATGGTCTAGTTTGTCTATAACTCTTCCGTTCAGTATTTTGCTCAAATCTTTCAAGTTCATCACAAATCCTGTTTCGGGGTCTATTTCTCCTTTCACTTTCACAATAAGTTCATAGTTGTGACCGTGCCAATTTGGATTGGAGCAGCCCCCAAAAACTTGTTTGTTTTGTTCTTCACTCCACTTGGGATTCCAAAGTTTGTGTGCTGATGAAAAGCGCTCTCTTCTTATTATGGTTACTTCTTTCATTTATTTTAATAATTGTCCTAAAGTAGTTTTAATATTGTTCAATTTCAACTCTATTTCGTCCGCTTTTGAATGAATTTTTTTGTTGCCTTTCATGTGCTCTTTTGCACCAGCCAAAGTGAATCCTTTTTCTTTCACTAAATGATAAATTCTGTGAATGGTGTGAATGTCTTTTTGCGTGAATTTGCGTTTTCCACTTTCTGTTTTCTTTGGAGCTAGCTGCTTAAATTCTTTCTCCCAGAATCTAATCAATGATGAGTTTACGTCAAAAATTTTGGAAACTTCTCCAATGGAATAGTACATTTTATTTTGGTCAAAATCTAGTGAAATCATAAGTTAGGTTTTAGTCTAGTGAAGATCCGCCTGTGTTTTTAGCTTTCTCAAGCATTTGCTGATATTGGTCAGGAGTAATGTCGTTATAGAAAAAGTTTATTGGGTCTATTTTGTTTCCATTTTTTATTACCTCGTAATGCAAGTGTGGAGCAGTAGATTTTCCTGTACTACCCACTAAGCCGATCAATTCTCCTCGTTTTACTTTTTTTCCTACCCTAGTTTTGAATTCATCCATGTGTGCATAATGCGATTTGTATCCAAAACCATGGTTGATAATCACATGATTTCCGTAACCGCCCGTGCTGTATTCCATTGTCTCTACAATGCCATCTCCCGAGGCATAAATTTTGGAGCCAGTGGGTGCTGTAAAATCCAAACCAGAGTGCATTTTTGGCACATTGTAAATGGGGTCGTTCCTAATTCCGAACGGAGAAGAAAGTCTTGTTAGTTCTTTGTCTTCTATCGGGATTATTGATGGAACTGCTTGCAATAGTTTTTCTTTGTTAAGCGCCAATTTCACAACAGATTCAAAAGATTTTGACTGGCCAACTACACTTTTTGTTAGGCTGTTTAGACGCTCTTTCAGGGAGATTACGATATCCTCGTGCGTTTTTTTACCCAAAGAAGTTTTTCTGTCAAGCTCCTTATTTTTGTATGGTTCTGCTTCAAAAATTACTCGATAGAGATTGTTGTCTGTTTCTTGCAAGTTTTTTAGAACGGTCACGATCGTATCCATTTCAGAATTAATAGTGTGATAATTTGATTCTAGAAAGGCTATTTTTTTCTGAGCTTTTCTCGTGGAGTAATCCTGAATAAATGGATAGGAGATTAAAATTATAACTCCTGCAATGACAAGACCAACAGCTGTATATTTCAAAATTTTCTTGAGCACTTCACGCAGAGTCAGTTCAATTTTCTGATACTGAAGTGTATTTGGGTCGTATTTGTATTTTGCTTTTTTACTCATTTTTTGCTCTTTCCCAAGACGTATTCAAAGATACAAAATTTGGTGAATTTTTTAGTCTACTTTTTTTTATGGTAAGCAATCGAAAAATAACTTGTTTTGATAGTTCGCTTCAATTAAAAGTTTCCTCGAATAGCAAGGGTGAAGTTTCTTCCCAATCCGCTAATGCCAGAAGCGAATTGTTTGTAGTGAATATCAAAAATATTCCCAATACTTCCTTGCAGGGTTATTTTTTCCGATATGTTGTACGAGGCATTTAGTCCGAATGTGGTCCAAGCTGGAGTTCCGTCAGCAGTTGCTTCTTGCGGATTGTCAGTTGTTCCTGGGCCGTAATCAGCAAGATCTTTTTTTGCATTAAACATAGAATTTAATTGAACCCTAAGTTTTTTGGATGTGTAGGTGATGTTAAAGCGCCCAAAAACAGGAGGGATGTGTGAAAGGTTAGTTTCGTCTGTCAAGTTTCGGCCAATGATATAGTTAATAGACCCTGAGAAACTAAGCGAAGTGCTAAGTTGTAGCTTAGCATCAAACGATCCTCCATAAATCATTGCCGAAGTGACATTTTGATTCGATTCAAGATTGACAGTTTCTCCTCTGAATAATATCGAGTCTTGCCCATTAAGAACAAAATTTTCTTTTACAATTGCATCATTTATGGCAGTATAGAATCCAGCAACTTTCAGAGCCAAATATTCTCTTTCTTTTCTCTCCCAACTCTTCGATAAGTTTAGTTCGTAATTGTAAACATATTCTGGCCGCAAACTGTTGTTAGGAACAACAAGGTTTCCGTCTTTTTCAAATACTTTCCCATAATCATCCACATTGGGTGATCGGAATCCAGAAGAGCCTATTAGCTCCGCCCGAAATCCATATTCATCTTTATATTTTAGGCTGATGCTTCCTGATGGAGCTCCCGTGTTAAAATCTATTTCATTGAAAGGTAATCCTCTCAGAAAATTATCGTTAAGGGTGGAATAGTTGACAAAGTAACTGTAACGAGCGCCAAAAGTTGCTGTCAGTTTTTTGTAAATTTTTTTGTCCATGGAAGCATAAAATGCTGCAGAGGTAATTCTGTTTTCTCCATTTGGGTAACGAGTCTGAGTGGGGATTTCGTTTCCTGTCTCGATATTTTTTTCTGTAGCTGAGGAAGTTACATCATTGTGGCTTATTTCAACTCCGTAATAAAGCACTTCTTTCTCGGATAGTTTTTTTAGGAAATCAGCATTCAAACTGTACACAAAAACATCTTCGTTTTGCGAAAATAACTGCGTGTTTTGGAACTGTCTTGAGATTCTGTCTTCGTCTATTTTCTGAAAAGCTCCGATAATTGTGAAATAATCTGCTAGTTTGAATTGCTTTTTAGATTCCAATTTCAATGCAGTTAGCAGCCTTTTTTGAGGGCCATAATACCATTCTGCGTAGCGCAGTTCTCCATTTCTTCTCTCGTTTAGTTTGTCAAATCTATTAATTTCACTTGATTCTGAATATTGAATATTAAGTCCTAAATTTAATTCGTCATTAATCTGGTAAGTTAATTTTTGGAGTAAATCTAATTGATTGTAGCCAGTTCTTGCGTGTACATTATCGTCAGGGTTCGCAAGAATTGAATCTTTGCCATTCACAGAAGCAATGTATTCAGATACTCTGCCGAAATCTTCGTATCCATGTCTTCTGTTCTCACCCATTTTGAAATCTTCAAAATCGGAGAAAGTAACAGAGGTCAAGCTTGCCCATCTTTTTCGTCCGTAGTTGAAGTGCACGTGGTTCGTGTTTTCCCCGTTTGCTGTTCCAAATCTTGACATGAAGTTTGTTTTGATAAACGGGTCTTCAGTTCGTGAAAGTTCAGGGTTTTTAGTATGGAAATGAATGACACCTCCCAATGCGTCACTTCCATAAATGACTGAGCCAGGACCGTAAAAAATATCAGTACTCTCGAAGATATTGTTGTCAATTGTAATGGAGTTTTGCAAATGCCCACCTCTATAAATCGCATTATTAAGCCGCACTCCGTCAATGACCAGCAATATTTTGTTTGCTTCAAATCCTCTTACTATTGGGCTTCCCCCTCCTGATTGTGATTTTTGCACCAAAATGTTACTGTTCATTTGCAACATGTCTGCCGAAGTTTGTGGCAATGATTGCTTCATTTCTGAACTGCTAATTTTTTCAATTCTCACAGTTGAAAAATCCTTTTGGACACTTTCTCTTGGCGGTTTTATCTCAATGCTTGGAAGCATAATTTCGTTAATCATTTTGACTATATAATCATTTTCTATGATTTCAGATACTGTTCTTTTTTCTTGGGAGTACGATTGATGGGAGAAGTAAATCAAATCTTTCATTTCAAAATCATCTAACCTCACTTTTCCTTCCACATCACTATATAGTTTTATTGATTGCGAGCGATTGCTAACGAGCACATTTTCGATAGGGACTTTGGTCAAAATATTCTTGATAACAACAGTCTGGCTAATCCCAATTATCGGGAAAAGCAAAAGACCTATTATTAAAACTATTATTTTATTCATCAAACACCAGTTATATTTAGCTTGACAATCACATCAAAAACTTTACCAAACTATTCTGTAAAGGTAAATTTTTAAGTTTTAATTTCGGGTTTTAAAAGTATTGATATTTATTCGTGTAATAAAGCTCGTAAAGTTGTAAATTTACAGTAAAATTTTTACCGCACAAGAATCAAAGTAATTTATTTTAAAATATTAATAATGAAGATTTTAACATTTTTTTTGTTTGTGATAATTTCTTTTTTTTCCTCTGCACAGGTAGAAGAAGGAAACTGGTATGGGGTTTTAAGTGTTATGGGGCAAAAGTCTGAGGTGGGAATATCGATTAAAAATAGAAAGATATTTGTGCCGCCAAACGAGGCTCAGTATAATCCTATCGACAGTGTATTTATTGAAAATTCGGCAGTAAAATTTTTTAGTTCTCAAATTAGATTAGAATATACTGGAATATTTGAAAACGATACGATAAAAGGAGATTGGAAACAATCAGGACAATCGTTTCCCTTATATCTATATAGGAGAGAAATTAAACGCCCTCAAACACCAATTCCACCTTTCGCTTATTATACCGAAGAATTAACAATTGAAAATAAGAATGCGAATTTAAGTTTGTCGGGAACTTTAACATTGCCAGCCAAAGACGATAAAAAATATCCTGTCGTGGTATTTATTACTGGTTCTGGACCTCAAAATAGAGACAGTGAGATTTTAAAACACAAATCGTTTGCCGTGATTGCCGACCATTTGGCAAAACAAGGAATAGGTTCTTTTAGGTATGACGATAGAGGTGTGGGAAAATCTACAGGAAATTATTGGGAAAGTGATTTGGATGATTTTCAGAGTGATTTGGATGTTATTGTTAGGCAATTATTGGAAAGAAAAGAAGTGGAAAAACTAGGGTTGTTGGGTCACAGTGAAGGAGGAATTATTGCGCCAAGATATGCCTCTGAAAATAAAAAGAATATTGATTTTGTTATCATGATGGCAGCTCCAGGAATTCCAATTATTGAAATGATGCCTATGCAAAGGAAATTGACTTTGAATGCTTCTGGAAAATCGGATGAAGAGATTGAAGCAAACGAAAAAGTGATGACCAAAGTGAATGATATTGTTCAATCAAAATCGGGAGAAGAAAAAACAAAACTTCTGACAAAAGTCATGACTGATTATGCAAAAGAATTGGCAATGGATGAAGCTCAAATTGATCAATTTGTAAAAGGGCAATTGTTTATATTGGATGGAGCATGGTATAAAAGTTTTATAAAAATTACACCTGGTGAGTACCTAAAAAAAGTGAAAAGTCCTACTTTGGTATTGCAAGGTGGGAAAGACTTGCAAGTTCCTGAAAAAGAAAATATTGCTGGAATAAAATCAAGTTTAAAAAAACATGGCTTTTGCGGAAAAGAACCAGCCTATGCTATTTTTCCTAACCTCAATCACTTGATGCAGCCAGCTATAACTGGGAACACTGATGAATATGGAAAAATAGAAACAACTATTGATAGGCAAGTTTTGTTTCAGATTTCTGAATGGATTAAAGAATTAAAATAGGAAAAGAGAGATGAGAAGATTAAAGATTTTTACTTGGATTGTATTGATTAACATATATTTAGTGATTGTTGCAGGAAGTATTGTACGAATGACAGGCTCAGGAATGGGTTGTCCGGATTGGCCAAAATGTTTTGGTTATTTAATCCCGCCTACAGAGCAAAGTCAAATTGAATGGAAGGCAGCTCATGACTATAACAAAGGAGAAATAATTATTCACAATAGTTCATTAGTAGTGGCGAGCTCTGATTTTAAAACTGCAGATTCTTACAATGAAAACAATTGGCAACCTTATACCAAGCATGACTATGCTGTTTTTAATGTTTTTCATACTTGGACAGAATACATAAACAGGCTAATTGGAGCTTTACTTGGTTTTTTTGCCTTGCTAATGATTTTTTTTGCAGCCCGTAGATGGAAGGTTAATAAGTGGTTTTTGTGGCTTTCTCTTATCCAATTGTTTTTGATTCTTTTTCAAGCTTGGTTAGGTAAATTAACTGTAGATACTAATCTAAATCCTTACATGATTACTTACCACATGATTGGTGTAACTGTCATGGTTTTTGTGCAGTTATTGCTATTGAAACTGATTAGTAGAGCTGAAAATCAAATAAATCATGAAGCAATGAAATCTCCGAAAATATGGAAGCAAATTGCATTGGGAGGAATAGGTTTGATGATTGTTCAAATTATCTTGGGAACTCAAGTAAGACAGCAAACTGATGTGATGACGCATGCCGATATTCTAGTGGCAAGAGATATGATAGCAGCAGGATTTGATTATGTATTTTACATCCATAGGTCTTTCTCTATACTATTGGTGATTTGTATTGGTTATTTATTTTTAAAACTAAGAACATCCGACTACACGAAAAAGGCAGCCCAGTACTTGGTTATATTCACTGCGCTAGAAATTTTGTCTGGAATTATCTTGTTTTATCTTGGTATGCCTGCATTAGCTCAGCCCATCCACATTATTTTGGCTATTTTGATTTACGGTTTTATTGTAGAACTATTTTTTAGATTAGTTCCAAGGCTTAATCAAAAAAAGTAATTCATCAATTAGGACAACAATCAGATTATGTGTTTTTATACTAATGGATGCTTAGCCTTTTTTTAAAGCTGAAAACTAGCTGTTTTTTTAATTGGAGTTACAAGAATCTAGCCTTCCATTCCTTAATAGTTAGAGGAATAGGGTGACAAGTAAATAAAAAAATGTATTTTAGTCCTGATGCCAAATTCCAATGAAATATCACTCAATTACAAAACTCAGTATTTTTTGTTTCAAACAATTGGGTGGGGATTTTTTATAACAATTCTTGGTTTTTTAAATGCTGATAACGGGGGCAATAAAATAACTTTGTTCTTGTTTTTAGGATTAGTTCTTGCAGTAAATTTAATTGTTAGTCACTTTTACAGAAAGTACGTTACACATTATGCTTGGATATTGAAGCCAATAAGTTTCTTGATTATCCGAATAGCACTTGCTAGTTTATTGTTAGGTTTTTTGTTTTCCATAACAACAAATCTGGTAAGAATGGGTATTAGCCATGAGCAGACTTCGCTCTTCACAGTAGATGCTGTAACAATAGGAGTGCTCGTTTATTTTATTTGGAGTATTCTTTATTTTGTTTATTTATTGTTTTATAAAGTGCGTAGGGAAGAGTTCAAAAACATGGAAATGTTAGCTCTGAATACAGAAGTAGAGTTGAAAAATTTACGTTCACAGTTGAATCCTCATTTTATGTTCAATGCTATGAACAGTATTAGAGCTTTAGTGGATGAGGATCCAGAACAATCGAAAAAAGCAATTACACAACTTTCCAATGTTTTGAGAAATGCTTTGGTGTATAGCAAGAAAAACTTGATAACTATAAAAGAAGAAATGGCTATTGTAGAGGATTATCTGAGTTTAGAGAAAATACGCTATGAAGAAAGGTTGCAAG
>JBDMYC010000019.1:0-20724 GCA_039770535.1 Flavobacteriales bacterium | reverse complement strand
GGTCAATAAAAAGAAAAACTTGTCAAGGAATCTACTGGTTTATGGTTTAAATGGATTTATCATTAACTTTATAAATCCCTTCGTGTTTGCTGTTTGGTTTGGGTTTTATACTTATAATCAATCAATGTATGAAGATAATTCTGTTTTGTTTTCTTTGGTAGTAACTTTATTAGTAATTTTTGTAACAGACATTTTGAAAGCTTTTTTTGCACAAAAACTCAGTCCTTTTTTAAATAAAAAAAGATTAAAAATTATTTTCAAATTTTTTGGCTTAATAATGATAGGCTTTGCTATTCGTTTAATTGTATTGTTTTTTAATTTATAACTATCTTGTAACTTACTAATCACAAAACTACCACTATGCAATTCAATTTTTTATATATCATGCTGGCAGCATTTATTCCTGTTGCTCTAGGATTTATTTATTATCACCCAAAATTTGTTGGAGGCGCTTGGATGAAAGCAACTGGGATTACTGATGAGAAATTAAAATCAGGAAACATGGTAATTATTATAGCAGCTAGTTTGGTTTTGAGTTTTCTTATGGCAGCAACTCTTGCTATGCTTGTCACTCACCAAACTGATTTGCATTCCATGTTCAATGGGATTGAGGGGTATGGAGAAGAAGGGTCTGCAATCAGCAAGTTGATGACAGAAGCATTTGAGATTACTGGAGATAGATATATTAGTTTTGGTCACGGAGTAGTCCATGGAAGTATGCTCGGAATTTTCCTCGTATTTCCTGTAATGGCTATCAATAATATGTTTGAAAGAAGACCTTTTAGAGTTACTGTTATTAATACAATTTATTGGATAATCACTCTGGCATTAATGGGAGGAGTACTTTGTAAATTTGGCTTTGAGTCTTTTACATTCGCATCCATGTAAATTTTAATTTCATCAACCAATTCAAAAGCTATTTATCTGGAAAGGAAGGTAGCTTTTTTAGTTCCCAGCAATTCTTTTTCCTAGTTCATTAAAAACTTCGCCAAAATCAATGTTTTTCATGTCTCTAGCGACCTGTTTAGCTTCCATAATTCCTTGTTCATTCAGCCATAACTTATAGTTCCAGAAAAAAGGGGAATCTTCTTCAAAACCAAATTGTCCGAACCGAATATCGGTAAAAATAAGGGTGTCATTTTCTGCTTTTTCTACCAGATACCAACCTGCAGCAATTTTTTTCAACTGTTTCACAACTTGTTGTTCTTTATATGGTTCTAGCAAATGATGATTTTTCTTGAATTCTGGTGAAAATGTAATTTTCTTAGAATCAAAAAGGGAGTAGTATCCTGATCTATATCCAGTTTCAGTTTCCACTTGTGCATTCCACAAAATAGTATTGAGCGGAGTAGGGCGTGTATCCATTTCTAGGTAACTCACGTTCTCATTTTTTAGTGCTTCTTCAAATTTTCCGAAACCAATTCCTTTTAGTATAAATGTTAAGGCCATGTATGAAGTGCTCACTATTAATCCAATATTGTTGAATTTTCTTCTTTTTGGATTTCCTCTTTTGTAGCACATGGCAAGAATTAAGAATATCAGAAAAGGAACAGTGTACAGAGGATCGGCAACAAAAATATTTTTAAAAGCAAGTCTATAATCAAAAGGCCAAAAAAATTGCGTTCCCCATGTTGTGTGAGCATCCAGAATTGGATGAGTTACCAAAGATCCAAAAAATAGCCACGTCCATCCCCGCAAATTTGCCTCATTCTTCTTTGGATTAACTGCCAAAATTAATCCTAGTACTAACAGCAGAAAGATGGTAACCAAAATTTGTAAAAATCCTGTTTTCGCAGATAGTGCCATCAACCCAAACACAATAGCTGTGAGTGTAACTAAAGTGTATTTTTGGTGCTTATTGACAAGCCAACCGAGAATGGGTGCCATTGCAATAGAAAAGATTAGCGAATGTGAGATTCCTCTGTGCATTTCGGTAGAAGTAATTGGATCTGCAAAAAGTTTGATGAATACATCTAAATCTGGAATTGTTCCTGCAATGGCTCCCCAAAGCATGGCTTTGTTACCTATTTTTTTACCTAAAACTGCTTCTCCCACTGCAGCTCCCAATACTATTTGTGTTAATGAGTCCATTTAGATTGAATATTCTTGTTTAAAAGGTTTTCGCAATTCAAATTTGCTTGGCGAAATAAAATAAAAAATAGGTTTTAGCGCCAAATTATGCAACATATTGTTGTGTTTTGCATACAAATTCATGTTTTCAGGTACTGCTCCAATCGCACTTTTTATCAGTTCGCTCGTTCTGCCAAGGTGAAGTTCTTTTGCTTTTAATGTAATTGCTTGTTCTATGTAATCGTAAAGTAATTTCTGGTAAATAGTGTATTTCGTATTGTATGCGTAGTTTATGCCAACATAATTTGCTTCCAACACATTATTGTTGGAAAATGCTGTGCTAAAACCAACAATCTCTGTACCTAAATAGGCAGCTCTGAGAATAAATTTAGAACCTAATTCTGTCTTTAATTTTACGAAAGCAATCGGTTTTATTTTGCCAAAACTAAAATTCGATTTACTAGAGACATTTTCAAATAAACGTTCTATTATCTCCTTGTTGTCAAGAATATCTTGACTTGAAAAATCTCTGAATTGGATGTCTTTTGATTTTTTGAAAACACCTTTAGCTCTGGTTCTGTATTTTGTTTTCAAGCTAAATAAATATTCTTCCATATTGTTCCAAGATTCATGAATGGGAAGAATCATGTTTACATCAATGTTAAACTCTCTAAAGCTGTGACTTTTGAACAATTGCCCATATCGGTTTTCCTTGGCCCAGAACTCCTTAAAAAGATAGATGTAAGCTTTCTTATTGGCGTTTTTACTTATTTTTTTTATCTGTTTCGAGATTGTTACCATTTCATTTATGGCAGCTTTTTTAGATAAAGAATCAGAATAAATGAATCCGTTTTCACCATCAGAAAATACGTTTCCACAAACTAAAACATTAAAAGTGAATAGCTTTGACTTTGTCCTACTAACACATGAAATCAATTGGTTTTCATTATGTTGTCTTTTATCAGTGAAAGTTACGATTTGGAAGGCACTTACGAGAACAGGTTCATCTTCCTGATTGTACGAGATCGAATAATAGAAATCGATTTCATTACGCATAGATTCTTCCAAGGCTTTGAGGTAACCTATTGAGAGATAAATATTTTTGTCATTAACTACGCTTTCCCAACTTGATTTTTCAATGGCTTTTATTGTAGTTAGTATTTTTCTCGATTTTATGATAGGTTCTTTATCTGGCAAGCTTGTTTCTTTTTAATTTGGTCAAAAGTAAAATAATTTAAGGGATAAAAATTTTAATCTCTAAGTGAGACAGCTTACAAAAAGAAAACTTACTGCTTTCCCGTTAAAAACTTCAAGGATGCTGAAAAAATATAAAATAAACTTTGGCTTTATTGTTAATGTTGGTGCTCACGTCCCTTAATTTTCCCGTCTCGGTATTGTTTTTCCAATTCTTCTTGCTCTTTTTTCTCTTTATCGCTTAACTCATTTTTTTCTAGTTCATCTAAATTAGGTTGTCCAGCATTCATCCAGCAAGTGTACCAAAAACTTCCCACTGAGGTGATAGAAGATCGCATTCTTCTTTCTATCATTCCATCTAACATATTTTGGTAGTCTTTGCTATATTCTCTGCTGTAAGTCTTTATGGTTCTATTTCCTCTTTTGTCAAATGCATATTTTCTATCAGAAGGGTAATTGCCGTGCAAGTCTCTTTCAAAACTGAGTACAGAATCTACTGCATTGTGACTAGATTCTACGACATCCCAAATGTAATCTTGAGGCTCTTCAATGTATTCGGCTTGCCCCACAAAAAAATCATAATCTTCGGAGAATAATTCAGGTATTCTCGATTCCCAAAATCCATGAATTCCTTTCTGGTTAGTCAGTTGTCCGTTATAATTTTCTGTGGTGTGAAGTGGAACGGAAGCATCTCCGATATAATGTCCAATTTCAGCTGATATTTTTAAAATTCGATTACTGTTTTTCTCCTTAAATGCCTTAGTTAATCTATAACGCATTGTATTTACATGCCAAGGAACAATTCCATACGCTTGCAAAGTATCTTCAGTAAATTTGCGAGTTGCATCTTTCCATTTTCTTGGCATATACTGAAAAGGAGTGAGGCTGTCATGATGATAATGGTCAATGTCAATATAGTGTCGGGGTGCTTCGCCTTCTACTGCATACCTGCGTTTGTCAGGGTCTACTGCGTGTTCGGTAATGTATTCAATGTGCTTTTTGTAAAAAGTAAACATTCCTTTTGGCAAAGTGAAAACAGCCAGTCTATTGATTTTTTTATGTCCATAAAATCCCCAAACTGCCGAACAGGAATGTAACTTGTTATTTTTTATTGGTGTAGTTTTAAAACTTGAAACCAAGATAAAAGTGGGAACAATAATTGCAATAGCAAGAAAGGCTAATAGTATTTTTCTTATTTTCATAAGAATAAAATTAGTGTTTTTTAGTTTAATATTTGAATATTAGTAGTTATGAAATTTAAAGGATTTATAGTGCTGTGCGTATTGCCCATCTTGTTTTCGTTTTCGAAATGGAGAGAAACACACATTGATATTAATAATTTGGATCAGGATAAGCTAGAGAATTTAATTATTTCAAAAGTCAATAAACTCCGAGAAAAGAGAAGAAAAACGGCATTGACTAGAAATCATATTCTAGGTTTGGCAGCAAGTAATCAAGCAGAGTTTCTAAAAAAGAACAAAAAGTTATCGCATACGCAGAGGTCTCGAAAGAGCAAGACTCCAATGGATAGAACTGATTTATACGGAGGCAGATTTAGTTATGTTGGTGAAAATATTGCTTACACCTATCTTTATGAGCCAGTAAAAGGAGCTGCAAACGAAGAGAGAACTGTGGTTTTAAGAAGTTATGAGGAAACTGCAGAGTATTTTTATCAATTGTGGAAAAACTCAAAAACTCATTATAAAAATATGATTGATGGAGATTTCGCTTTGACGCGAATTAGATTTTCGTTTGATAGTAAAACTAAGAGGATTTATGGTGTACAGGTTTTTGGTGCTTTATAACTTAAAATTAACGGATTGATTCCATATTTTTATTAAATTTGTCTAAATTAAAAAGTACTTATGAAAACTATTTATACTCTTTTATTCGCTTGTCTTGCATCATTTTCCTTATTTTCTCAAGGAAATGGATATTTAGGAATTTCAATGAAAAAAGCTTCTGAAGAAGGAGTAAGGATTTCTGATGTGTTGGAAAACGGAGCTGCATTTGTTTATGGATTGCAGCAAAATGATATTATTTTAAGTGTAGACGGAAAAGAAGTGAATAGCTCTCAAGAACTCAAAAATAAGATTGTTGCAAACGATTGGGGAGAAACGATTTCATTACTTTACAAGAGAAACGGTCACACTCGTATAATGGATGTAGTGCTAGGTAACAGAGCAAACAAAGTGACGTATCAGATAAAAAGAAGAAAAATAAATGCTACTTACGAGTGGAATTTTGATGAAAACACTTGGATTTCGGTATTGAATGGAAATGCTACAAAAATTGTAAAATTAAATGAAAATGGAGTGAAAGCAATCCATAACATTGCTGAAGGAACTGACCTTCCTCAGTCTTTTTCTGATCTGGATGACAAGATGGAAATCATTGCAGCAATTGAAGAAAGAAATGCAGGAAAGCGTTTTTATCCTTCTATTACTGTTTACATCAAAACTTACACAGAGCCTTCAAAAATTAAGACTGTTCCTAACGCAAATTTGAGCGCAGAATTGAAAGCATTTCCTAATCCTTCTTTAGGAGAATTCCAATTTACCTTGAAAATGGAAGAAGCAACAAGCACAAACTTATCTTGGCAAGTGATTGACGTAACAGGAAAGAAAATCACAGAAGGAAACTTAGCTGAATTCAATGGGGCTACAAATCAAAAATTAGACTTAACTAACCACGGAGCAGGAGTTTATTTATTGAGAGTGGTAAATGGAAAAGAATTAATGACTGAGAGGTTGGTTGTGAAGTAAGAGTAAAACAGCATATTTTTAAAGCCGATATACGAAAGTCTATCGGCTTTTTTTTGTTTTCATCTGTCATTACCGACTCTGATAAGGAGTCTTCATACGAAAGTGCTTTTCATTTGTCATTCCTGCGAAGGCAGGAATCTTAACCGAGAATATTACCTGATGAATAAGATTTCCGTCTTTGCGATAATTGCACAAGTACTATTGTGCTTAATTCCTTGGATGAAATTTTTTGATTTCTTCGTGCAAATAACTTCTGTCGAGATGCATATAAATTTCTGTAGTAGTAATAGAAACATGTCCCAGCATGTCTTGAACAACTCTTAAGTCCGCTCCGGCATTTACCAAATGGGTGGCAAAAGAATGCCTGAAAGTATGAGGACTTATCGTTTTTTGAATTCCAGCTTTTTCAACCAATTGCTTGATGATTGTAAAAATCATCACTCTTGTTAGTGATTTTCCACTTCGATTCAAGAAAATGAAATCCTCAAATCCCTTGGCAATTTTATTATGGACTCTCACTTGTTCCAGGTATATTTTTATGTGTTTCAATGCCGAAGAACTAATTGGAACTAACCTTTCTTTGTCTCCTTTTCCAGTGACTTTTATGAATTCTTCATCAAAATAAACATTTGATATTTTGAGATTAACCAATTCCGAAACCCTTAATCCACAGCCATACAAAGTTTCTAGAATTGCTTTGTTTCGCTCTCCCGTGCTCGAACTTAAATCTATGGTATTTATTACCAAGTTTATTTCTTCTACAGAAAGTGTATCGGGTAATTTTCGGCCAATTTTAGGACTTTCGATTAATTCGGCAGGATTTACATCACTTAGGTTTTCTATGATTAGGTAATTGTAAAAAGCTTTTATCCCAGAGATAATTCTGGCTTGAGAGCGAGCACTCAAGCCCATTTCGTAAACCCAAGCCAAGAAATGTTGCAAATCTTCGTGTTTCACTTGTGTAGGAGTGAGGCTGGCTTTGTTTTCTATCTCCAGGTATTGAGTTAGTTTGTCAATGTCAGTCAAATAAGCCTCAATGGAATTATTAGACAATGATTTCTCAATCGCCAAAAATCCTTTGAATCCTCTTTTATGAATGTCCCACATTTACTTTAGTAATTAGTTAAAAGTAATTAGTAATTAGTTCTTAGCCAAATAGGATTTGCTAATATAATTTTCTAAATTTAGTTATGATAAAAAAGATGTTAGTTTTTGTTTTCTTTGTTTTGATAACTTGTTTAATTGCAGGAATTTTTGGAATTGCACATGATCAAGTTACTTATTCAATTTCTCCAGAGTACTATATTCATTTCAAATTTCATCAGTTTCAAATTTCTGAGTTTCTAACCACTCCGCCAAGATTAGGAGTGTCATTAGTTGGTTTTTTAGCAACTTGGTGGACAGGGCTAATTATTGGGGGTATAATAGGATTACTCGGAATTACTCAAGAAAACTTCAGCTCACTGATGAAAGTAAAATTCAAATCTTTAATTTATGTTTTTCTGGTTACAATTACTTTCTCGGTAATTGGTTATTTTGTTGGTGTTATCAAAGCTTCTGGAATGAAGGATTGGCCAATTAGTTATTTAAATGATGGTAGTGACATTTCACTAGACTATCAAATTGAGAAAACAATTGACATTGCAAACTTTATCAAAGTAGAGATGATTCACAATTTCAGCTATTTGGGTGGATTAGCAGGATTGATTTTAGGTGTGTTTTATTATGTTAGAAAGTCAAAGTCTTTTCATAAAAGCCAGTAAGCTCAGTCAATTCTCGTTTTAAGATTCCCTCCTTCGAGGGAATGACAATGAAGAGTTTATTAATTATTTTAAAAAATAAAATGCCAAAAAATAAAAAAGGATTAGGAGTCCAAAATGCACAAAAGCCCAGTTTAGTTTTTTGTTGAGTGGTTCTTTACTCGATAAAAGTATAATTGCTCCAATAATATAAAGCGGTAGTCCAAAAATTAGAAAATACGGTATGATACAAATAAAGCAAGAAGTATTTACCCACTAAACTCCAACTAAAAATTGAGGATCATCTTGCATTTTATTATCAATTATTCATTATAAACTATCAATTATTCTTCCTGCCCTTCCTTAGTCAAATAAATCCCATCTTTTTTCAGCCAAATTACTTTTTGCTTATACAAACCACCAATCGCTTTTTTGAATGCTTTTTTGCTCATTCTTAGCTCTTGGTATATGTCTTCGGGTTTGCTTTTGTCGGTAAGTCCAATGTATCCGGCATCACCTTTTAGGATATTTAGGATTTTTTCTTGGTTCTCATCTTGAGCTACAAAACCTACTTTTTGTAACGAAACATCTATTTTCAAATCTTCTCTCAAGTTCTTGATGTAACCTGTAGTTTTTTCACCAATATTAAGGTCTCTAAACACTTCATTTTCATAAATTAACCCTTTGTACAATCCATTTATTACACAGTTATAACCCATAGGAGTTCTCTCGTAAATAATTAAATCTACTTCTTGTTCGTTTGTTAATTCAATGTCTTCGTATTCTAGAAATGAATCAATTCTGCTTGAGGCAACTAATCGTTCAGTGTCGTAATCCAAAAACATAGTTACAACATAAAATTTACCCTCACGCATTTTGTGTTTTTGCTCTTTAAAAGGAACAAACAAATCCTTTGGTAAACCCCAGTTAAGAAAAGCTCCCACAGAGTTTACGTCATTTACTTGCAACAAAGCAAACCCATTCAATTCTATTTTTGGAATCACAGTAGTTGCTGTCAATCGGTCTTCAGAATCATTAAAAACAAATACTTCTACTTCGTCACCAATCGCCCAACCATCTTTGATGTAGTTGTTTGGCAACAATACTTCGTTTTCTTCTTCGTCTATCAAGTAGAAACCATTATCTGTGCTTCGCAGAATGGTCAATTTATTTATTTCTCCTAACTGTATCATTTGATTTCAATTTCTTTTGTCTCGTTTAATATTTTTTTCTGGTATCGCCCTTGCACAATATCTACCACTACCAGCACAATGATGACAAAGTAAAATGTCGTTTTACTCATTGGCTCTATTTTGTTTCCAAAAAACTCTAAATGAGCTAAGTGGCCTCCTTCAGTCACAAGCATTATTCCCACAATAAATAGAATAAAAAGTCCTAATACTTCATACATTCGGTTCTTATTCAAGAATGCAGACACTTTATCTGCTAGCAACAACATTAATAAACCACTTCCAATAATTGCAATTGCCATAATTACAAAGGCGATTGTGCTGTTTTCAATGTCAGAAGTAAGTCCGATTGCAGCTAAAATGGAATCGAAAGAAAAAACCAAATTCATGATTACAATTGAAACGATTACTGCATTGGCAGTTTTCTTCTTTCTTGCTTTTGATGCTTCTTCATTTCCTTCATGCACTCCCGAAATCATATGCCATATCTCTTTGATTGCAGTGTAGATAATAAATCCTCCACCAATAAGGACAATGATACTGTGTCCATTGAATTCAAATTTTGCAAACCCTTCAATTTCAGCTGTCAAAAACGAGAATGGTTCTTGAAAAAAACTGATTAGTCTCACCAAAATGAAAAGGAGTACAATACGCAAAACAATAGCTATAAGAATCCCTATTTTTCTGACCCTTTTTTGATCTTGATTGGGTGCTTTTTTTGATTCTAGAGAAATATACAGTAGGTTATCAAATCCAAGAACAGCTTGTAACATAATTAGCATAAATAATGTTCCTATATTTCCTATTGTAAATATTTCTGCCATGGTGAATTGTGAATTGGTTTTCACAAATGTACTATTTATGCACGGATATATAAATGAATAGTGGAATAATGAGATTCAAGCAACTTTTGTTGCTCAAGTGGTGATCAAAAAAAAAGTATTATCAATAAAAGAAACTATTATTCATATGAGATAGAATTAAAACCAATTTCTGAATTTAGATTCCTTTGCATCTCTTAACATTTTTTAACGCAGAATCCAACACTACAAAAGGTAAGTCTCGTTAAATTAGTACATCAAAAAACAAACATTAAAAAACACTTATAAAATGAATACAACAATCAAAACAATGGGAATTGCTTTTCTTGGAGGAGCAATTGCGCTTGGGGGCTTTTCTTTATTGCAAGATAAAAACCTACAAGTAAAAATAGAAAAAAAACAGATAGAAACTCCGTTTGCTTTTGCTACACCTGTCAATATTCCTGGAGATGGAAATGGAGGCGCTTTGGATTTTAAAAAAGCGGCCAACAATTCGCTTAATAGCGTGGTTCATATAAACACACAAACTAAAAGACGCCAGTTAACTCAAGAAGAATTATTGTTCGAGCAGTTTTATGGTGGCGGACGAAGCAACAGAAGTCAAAGAGGGTCGGGAAGCGGAGTCATTATTTCTGAGGATGGTTACATAGTTACTAATAATCATGTGGTAGAGAAAGCAGATAACATTAAGGTTATTTTAAATGACAACCGAGAATACACAGCTAAAGTGATTGGTACAGACCCATCAACCGACATGGCTGTTCTTAAAATAGAAGAATTGAACTTGAGTCCTATTGTAATCGGAAATTCTGATGATGTAGAAGTGGGCGAATGGGTTTTGGCAGTAGGAAATCCATTTAATTTGACTTCAACTGTTACAGCAGGAATTGTTTCTGCAAAGGGCAGAAGTATCAATATTATGCAGAATGATAGAGAGAAAGATATTTTCCCAATCGAATCTTTTATACAAACAGATGCGGCAGTAAATCCAGGAAATAGCGGAGGAGCTTTGGTAAATGCAAAAGGAGAATTGATTGGAATAAATACAGCAATTGCTTCACAAACGGGTTCTTACTCAGGATATTCGTTTGCGGTTCCTGTGAATATCATGAAAAAAGTAACTACTGATATGATTAAGTATGGTATAGTGCAAAGAGGATTTATTGGAGTAGGAATTCAAGAAATGAATCAAGAAATTGCTGATAAGCTTGATATTGAAAGTGCAGAAGGAGTGTTTGTAAATGGACTCGCAGAAGGCGGAGCAGCTGAAGAAGCAGGAATTAAGAAAGGAGATGTAATTGTGAGAGTGAATTCTACAGCTATAAAGTCTGTTCCGCAATTGCAAGAGCAAATAGGTAGATTTAATCCAGGAGATAAAGTGAATGTAAGTGTATTGAGAGATGGAAAGCAAAGAGAGATACCTGTGACTTTAAGAAACTATGACGGAAACACCACACTTATTGAAAAGCCAAAAATGGACAACTTGTTGGGTTCTTCTTTCGGATTACCAACTGACTCTGAAATGGACAGACTGAGAATTGAATATGGAGTGAAAGTGGAGAAAATAGGGAAGGGCAAACTCCAGGAAATTGGAATCAAGAAAGGATTTATTATCACCAAAGTGGATAAGCAAAAAATAGAATCTGTGGACGAGTTGAAAAAACAATTAAAAAAAGCCGAAAAAGAAGGTGTCTTAATCGAAGGAATTTATCCAAATGGAGTAAAGGCTTACTACGGAATTGGTATCTAAATAGATCAATAGGTGTCAGCAAAAAAAAAGGTCGTTTGTAGTTACAAACGACCTTTTTTTATTGTGCTAAGTTGTTACAGGTATTTTTCAAATTGATTGGGTATTATATGTTTGATTTTTGCAAACTGTGTTAACTCTTTGTAATCTTTTAATTCAAATCTGGTTAAAATTTTATCAAGGTTCTCTTGTAATTTCTCAGTGGTTATATTCAATTCTTCTGCAATTACTTCTAATTCTATCCCTTTATCCATTTTTTCAATAACAAGGATGTTGTACAATGAAATACACCTTTTAAAATCTAAATCATTGTTTATCTCACTGATGAATTGAGAGTCAGAGCCTATATGCACAGAATATTGGATTACATCAGAAGTTTTTAAATTTTGATCAGCTACATTCCTGCCAATGATAGAAATTAAGTTTCCATTATCATCAGTTCTATGAATTTTTACATTGATCATAACTGGAATGTCGAACCCCTCTAATTCGGTGATAACATTACTAGAGAAATCTTCAATATTATTGTTGTTGTTATATAAAAACAAAAGTAATCTGTCGTGGAACTCAAAAACAAATCTCTCATAATAACTTGTAAATAATGAGTTTAGATGCAGAATGTCCAATTCACTATCTGAAATACCTAGAATGTTTTCGTACCCTTTTGCAAATAAAAGTTTGTTACCATTGAAACTGAAAATGTATACCATTTCATTTTCTTTTACGTCAATAGTTCGATTAAAATATTCGTATTCGATCGATTGACTTTTTGCTTTTTTGTCACTTAAAAAAGCTTTCGTGTATTTCCCTGTATATTTAGAATCCAAAAATTATCTATTTAAATAAGTTAAGTAAAATGTAAGTTTTATTCTTTATGAATCAAAATTAAATTGAAACTTTACTTTTAAATGCGAGTTTATTCTTTTAAAATGTCTTTACTCTTGCTCTTACCTTATTTGCAGAGTTAAAAGTGCTCTTTTTTTTTGTCCCAAGCATAGTGAAAATTAACTAAAATTATTGCAATCAAAAACAAGGGAATTAATAAGCATTTAATTAAATTTGTGGAAAATAGAAAAACCTAAATGGCTAATAAATATCCTACCTATAAATCGCTTAACTTGCCGAATGTAGCTTCTGAAGTTCTTGAGAACTGGAAAAGAGAAGATATATTCGAAAAAAGTATCAGTTCAAGAGATGAAAACAAACCGTTTATATTTTTTGAAGGTCCACCTTCAGCAAACGGACTACCAGGAATTCATCACGTGATGGGAAGAGCGATTAAAGATATTTTTTGCAGGTATAAAACGCTACAAGGTTTCCAGGTAAATAGAAAAGCCGGGTGGGATACACACGGATTGCCAGTGGAGCTTGGAGTAGAAAAAGCATTGAACATTACCAAAGAAGATATAGGTAAGAAAATCACCATTGAAGAATACAACAAAGCTTGTAAAGAGTCGGTAATGAAATACACAGATGTTTGGAACAA
The DNA here is from genome assembly GCA_039770535.1 of Flavobacteriales bacterium. Lineage (GTDB taxonomy): Bacteria > Bacteroidota > Bacteroidia > Flavobacteriales_D > CAJJDF01 > CAJJDF01. The sequence continues at coordinate 7,712 of JBDMYC010000019.1, read as the reverse complement.
CTTGACCGAACAAATGGGGTATTGGGTAGATATGGAAGATCCTTATGTAACTTACGACAACAAATACATAGAATCAGTTTGGTGGATTCTGAATGAAATCTATAACAAAGATTTGATGTACAAAGGGTATACTATTCAGCCATATTCTCCAGCTGCAGGAACAGGTTTAAGTTCTCATGAGCTCAATATGCCCGGTTGTTACAAGGATGTGAAAGATACAACTGTTGTTGCGCAATTCAAGGTAAACAGCTGTTGTATAGAGAAAGTAACCAAATTTGTAGACGAGGGAAAGCAAGCTCATGGAGAATTGTTTTTCCTAGCTTGGACTACAACACCTTGGACTTTACCATCCAATACGGCACTAGCTGTAGGAAAAAATATCGATTACTTGATTGTAAAATCATTTAACCAATACACTTTTGAGCCAATTACTGTTGTCTTGGCTGAGAATTTGCTAGGAAAACACTTTAGTGCCAAGAATTCTGAACTTTCAATTTCAGATTACAAAGCAGGAGATAAAGCAATTCCTTTTGAGATTATTGGAAAGCTAAAGGGAAGCGACCTAGAAGGAAGGAAGTACGAGCAATTGATGCAATTGGCATTACCGCATGAAGATGCAGACAAAGCCTTTAAAGTGATACTTGGAGATTTTGTAACAACAGCAGACGGAACTGGAATTGTTCATATTGCGCCTACTTTTGGTCAAGATGATGCTAAAGTTGCCAAAGATGCTGGTGTTCCGCCAATGCTGATAATGAATGACGAAGGGAAAGCAATTCCTTTGGTAGATTTACAAGGTAGATTCTTGCCTGAGTTAGGAGAGAAGTTTGGCGGAAAATATGTAAAAAATGAATACTATAACGCAGGTGAGGCTCCAGAAAAATCTTTAGATGTAGAAATTGCCATTGATTTAAAAGAGCAAAATAGAGCATTTAAAGTAGAGAAATACGAACATTCTTATCCGCATTGTTGGAGAACTGACAAGCCTGTATTGTATTATCCGTTAGATTCATGGTTTATAAAATCGACTCATGCAAAACACAGAATGCAAGAATTGAATGAAACCATAAATTGGAAGCCCGAATCAACTGGTACAGGAAGGTTTGGAGAGTGGCTTAAAAACTTAAATGATTGGAATTTATCTCGTTCAAGATATTGGGGTATTCCTATTCCTATCTGGACAAGTGAAGATAAAAAAGAACAAGTTTGTATCTCTTCTGTAGAGCAATTAAAAGCAGAATGTGAAAAATCTATTGCTGCTGGATTAATGACAGAAAATCCTTTTGATTCTTACGAAATAGGAAATATGAGTAAAGAAAATTACGACACATTTGATTTACACAAGAACTTTGTAGATTCAGTAATTTTAGTGTCACCATCAGGACAACCCATGACTCGCGAAGCTGATTTAATTGATGTTTGGTTTGATTCAGGATCCATGCCTTATGCACAATGGCATTATCCATTTGAAAATAAAGAAGAAGTAGAAAATAAGCTGAGAAAAGCAGATTTTATTGCAGAAGGAGTAGACCAAACAAGAGGTTGGTTTTTCACTCTTCATGCAATTTCTACAATGCTGTTTGATGACGTGGCATACAAGAATGTCATTTCTAACGGACTAGTTTTAGATAAAAACGGTCAGAAAATGTCGAAAAGACTAGGAAATGGAGTTGATCCGTTTGAAACTCTAGATAAATTTGGACCAGATGCAACAAGATGGTACATGATTACCAATGCACAACCTTGGGATAATTTGAAGTTTGATACCGAGGGAATTATTGAAACACAAAGAAAGTTCTTTGGGACATTGTACAATACATACTCGTTCTTTGCTTTGTACGCAAACATTGATGGATTTAGTTACAAAGAGGCAGAAGTAGAAAATAGACCAGAAATTGATCAATGGATTTTATCAAAATTAAACACATTGATAAATGAGGTTCAAGAAGCGTACGAAAGTTATGAGCCAACCAAAGTCGGTAGGTTAATCCAAAGCTTTACAATTGATCAATTAAGCAACTGGTATGTAAGACTATGCAGAAGAAGGTTTTGGAAAGGAGAATATGCAGAAGATAAGATTTCAGCATACCAAACCTTGTACACTTGTTTGGAAACTATATCCGTTTTGATGTCGCCAATTTCGCCATTTTTTGCAGATAGACTGTATTTAGATTTGAACAAAGCTTCAGGTAAAAGTGAACTTAATTCTGTTCATTTGGCTCAATTTCCAGATTCAAATGTCGCAGTCATTGATTTAGATTTAGAAGAAAAAATGGAAATTGCTCAGCAAGTTTCCTCTATGGTTTTGAGTTTGAGACAGACGAATAAACTAAAAGTGAGACAGCCGCTACAAAGAATAATGGTTCCTATTTTGGATGCCAAATTTGAATCGCAAATTACTGAGGTAAAAGAGATTATATTGTCTGAGGTAAACGTGAAAGAACTGGAATTACTGAAAGATACTACAGGAGTATTAGTAAAGAAAGTCAAGCCTAATTTCAAAGTAATTGGGAAATCTGAGAATAAAAAACATATGAAATCAATTTCTATGCTATGCGGCAAGATGAAAGACGAGGACATAACAGAATTAGAGAGAAACAAAGGCTGGAAAGGAGACTTGAACGGAGAGATTGTAGAGTTGAGTTTGGATAATTTTGACATCACAACTGACGACATTCCTGGATGGTTAATTGCTAATAATGGATCTATGACGGTAGCATTGGATACAACTCTCAATGAAGAATTGATAAACGAAGGTGTGGCCAGAGAATTGGTAAATAGAATTCAAAACTTGAGAAAAGACAATGAGTTTGAAGTGACCGATAGAGTAGTAGTTACCTTCGGAGAAAATGAAATGATACAAAAAGCTGTTGCAACTAACGAAGAATATATCAAGATAGAGACTTTAACAGACTCAATTAGCTTTTCGAATAAATTAACTGAAAATAACGCAACAGAATTAGAATTTGACAAAGATATTTCTATATTTGTTAGCATTGAAAAAAAATAATACAATGGCAGATAAAAAAGAACAAACAAGATACAGTGATGCTGAACTAGAAGAGTTTAGACTGTTAATAGAAGATAAAATTAAAGAGGCAAAAATTGATTTGGATCTGCTGAATAGCGAATTGTCACATAAAGATGGAAATGGAACTGACGATACTAGTCGTTCTTTTAACATGATGGAAGATGGAGCATCCACTTTTTCAAGAGAAATGAACGCGCAAAAAGCAGCTAGACAAGCAAAGTTTGTGATTAGTTTAGATAATGCTTTATTGAGAATTAAAAACAAGACTTACGGGATTTGCAGAGTTACAGGTAAGCTAATTAACAAAAAAAGGTTGATGCTTGTTCCTCATGCTACATTGAGTATTGAAGCGAAAAACGCACAACAAAACTAATTTTTTTGAAGAAAGTTGCTCTCATTACCTTTTTGATTATCCTGCTCGATCAGGTAATTAAAATCTATGTAAAAACTACTATGACCATTGGGCAACATGGTTTCAGTTTTTGGATATTGGACACTGAATTTGCCGAAAATCCAGGCATGGCATTTGGTACTATTTTACCGTTTAAATACGGTAAAATCACCCTAAGTTTATTAAGAATTGTAGCGATTACTGCAATCATTATTTACATTAAAAAATTATTAGAAAAAAAAGCACCTCTCGGATTACTAATTGCAGTTTCTTGTGTTTTAGCAGGTGCAATTGGTAATATTCTGGATGGTGCATTCTACGGATTAATTTTTAGCGAAAGTACAGCTTGGGACACTCTTCCAGCTCAGTTTATGCCAGCAGGAGGAGGGTATGCAGATTTCATGATGGGAAATGTTGTAGATATGATTAAGTTCGATATTACATTGCCGGAATGGTTTCCGTTTTGGGGAGGGAAGCATGCATTCCCTTTTATTTTCAATATTGCAGATGCATCAATAACTGTGGGAGTTTCCATGATTTTGATTTGGCACAGAAACTACTTCAAAACTGAAGAGAAGATAGAAACGGTTCCAAGTTTTGAGGAAGAGTAAGCGATAGCATTCCGGAAAATCACCCTAATTTTTAATTAAAATTCAAGCGAAATGACATTATTAAGTGCTCAAGGAATTGATCCAAACTACCTGCTAATAATAGGAGGATCGCTTATAGTAATTATCAGTTTTGTCTTTAATTTTGTTTCCAAAAAAACAAATATTCCAAGTGTTTTATTACTCATGATTTTGGGAGTCGCTTTGCAATATTTGGTTCCTACTTTGGTAGATAATCCACTGATTCAGAAATCCTTGATTATTGTTGGTAAAATTGGTTTGATTTTAATTGTGCTTGAAGCCGCTTTAGATTTAAAGCTAAGTAAAGATAAAATTGGACTTATTATTCGTTCATTTTTAGTGGCGCTTATTGCGCTTGTAGGTAGTGCACTTTTGATAGCTTATGCCATCCAATTCTTCTTAGAGTCTAGTTTTTATAACTCTCTAGTTTATGCAGTTCCCCTTTCTATAATGAGCAGTGCTATTATTATTCCAAGTGTTACTTCTTTGCCAGAGGATAAGAAAGAATTTATGATTTATGAAAGTACCTTTTCGGATATCATAGGAATTATTTTCTTTCAATTTCTAACTACACCCAATGATTTTACATCCACGCAAGATGTTGTAATTGGTGTGAGTACAAACATTGCTATAACAATTGTTGTGGCTGTTATATTTAGTTATGTTGCTGTCTGGGTTTTTAATAAATTAACCAGTCATGTAAAGCTTTTTCTTATTATTTCAGTGCTGATATTGATGTATGGAATTGGGTCAGTTTTTCATCTGTCTTCTCTCATTATCATTTTGTTTTTTGGAATTATTCTGAACAATGTAGATGTGTTTTACAGAGGACCTTTAAAAGGTGCAATCGATAAAGAAAGTCTCAAGCCTGTATTTCATGATTTTCATATAGTAACTCTGGAGTCTGCTTTCTTTTTGAGAACGTTTTTCTTTGTAATTTTTGGATTGACTATTTCTCTAGCTTCCTTGGTAGATTTTGAGGTTGCAATCCAAAGTATAGTTTTTGTTGCTATTCTCTATGTAGTGAGATTTTTATTACTTAAATTAATTCTGTGGAATAAAGAGATTGTCCCGCAATTGTGGATTGCACCCAGAGGATTAATTACTGTATTACTTTTTTATACCATTCCCAATGGTATAAAGGATTTGACAAAGATTGACCTGGATAACATGGTAAATCAAGGACATGCTTGTGTGCTATTGGATTTGGAAACAAACGAAGTAACAGAAGTGGTAGCTGATTGCATCAATAAAGTGGACGGTACGTACCATGTAAGGGTGATTGATGAGAGTTTTGCTATCAGTAATTTTGAACCAGGTGTTTTGCTTTATGCAATACTGATTACGAGTGTAATTATGACGATTGCAATGATAAAATCCAGAGGAAAGAAAATTTCTGACATCATGATTAAAGATCTTAATTTTAATTATTTAGAGGATGATGCTCAAAATGCTTTTGAAGAGGAAATGAGAGAATTTTATGAAGAAGAAATGAATCCTATGGAAGGTTCAGAGTTGGCGGCCGATTCTCCAGACGATATTATTTCTAAAATGGAGGAGGAGTAGGTTTGTTGAAGGTTAGTAATTAAAGTCCAAGCACCAACCCTCAAATTCCAAATTTCACAAAACGATATATTGCCTATATTATTTTCTGTTTTCTTATTACGATAAAGTAATTGAAAATAGAAAGTGTAAACGAATAAATTATAAAGATTAGATATTGATTAATTAGATACTGTAAGTTTCGAAACCCTCCATATATTATCATTTCACCAAAATAAAGCAGGATTAAGATGATAAATAGAACAATGAAGTAATTGAGATAATAGATCAATAGCCCTTTTGATTTTGTGAATAATACCACATTATAAACCAAATATATAAATGAGAATAATGGTAGAATTAATATTGTGGAATAGATAACAATTAAGAAGAATAAACCTAAGGGTAAATCATCAGAAAATAAAAATGATAACATGATAACAAATGCAAACAAAAAGTGATGAATTACAGCACTTTTAATAGTTCTATTTGTTAATGTTTTATCCTTCATTTCTTTTCACCCTTTTCTGTTCTTCTTTTTTCACAATTACAACACCTACAATAATTAAGGCTGCAAAAGAAATCCCCCAAGAAATGGGTTCGTTAAAATAAACTCCCCAAAGGATGGCTACAATAGGAATTAAATAGGTTACTGAGGATGCAAACACTGAAGTTGTAAGCTTTATTAACTCATTGAAAATAACCAATGCAAAGGCAGTTCCAACAACTGCTAATAGGGTTGTGTAACCAAATGCTGGATAGTAGGTTGGATTGTTTACTTTTTCAATAATATCTGTAAATCCAAGCGTAATTATTGAAGGAATTATCATAAATACGAGAGAAATAGCAGTAATTGCAAAGGAAGAAACTTCTGTGAGTTTGTTTTTGATGATATTGAGACTAAAAGCATAGCATACTGTTGCAAAAACAACCATCAGAACTGGTATTAATTCAATAGTTCCATTTCCGTTTTTACTGAAATAAATAAGAAAAACAGTACCAACTAATCCAATTAGAATACCTCCAATTGCTTTGATTGATATGTTGTGCTTAAAAACTAGGGAGGCGACAATCACAGAAAATATGGGAACTAACGAGTTAAGAATTCCTGTCAGTGAACTTGATAAAGTTTGCTGAGCGTGAGTAAATAGGAGGGCAGGACCAAAATTTCCTAATACACCCACGAGAAAAAGAAAAATCGCATGTTTGCTAAAAGCTGTTTTTATGTGCTTAAAGAATACAAAAAGTAAAACAACTCCAGAAATAAAGATACGAAGCGCACCCACTTCGTTAGCACTAAGTAGTTCATTGCCGTTGGCATCAAACATAGACTTTTTCATCAATATAAAAGAACTTCCCCAAATAATGGCTAACAAAATAAGTAGAAACCAACTTTTAGTTTTGGAATTCATAGTGGAATAATAAATTATAAATGCTGTTATTAACGGATTCTATCCATTGATTTAATCAACTTTTCGTCTTTAGTGATAAACCGATTGGCCATTAATAATGAGATTAATGCCACAATGGGTAAAAACATTCCTATCCCGTAGCTTATTTCAGTTTTATTAATAGGTAAACTTTCTTCTATTTGGTTGAAATCCACAAACATTACAATTAGTAATATAAGTACAGCTGCAAAATTTATTCTTGATAATAGAATTTGTCTTTTTCTATTTTTAAAACTAAAAACAGCTAACAAGGAAAGAATTGCAGAGATAATAACATTTATGAACAATGGATAAGTGACTCCAACACTTGTTCCATCATCAAAACCCAAAGAATTAAACTCAATTCCTGCATAGGTACTAAAAGGAAAAACTAGGAGCAATCCCATTGCAATAAAGGCGACAGCAAGGTAAATGGTTTGGATTCTTTGTATCATTGAAAGATTTTTTTGCTAAATTATAAAAAATAGTTGTATAATTGTGGTGTAGAAAATAAATGATTTCATTTTCTACAGAATAAAATGATTTCCGTTTTATTCGCTTAATCAACTAAAAACAAACAAAGGCATCACGCCATTTTATTATTTTAATATCATTTAAATAATATCAAAAAAATCACAAAACATACTCTATGTTCGACATTAAAGAATTGACAGGTAAATTATTACCTG
>JBDMYC010000018.1:0-7388 GCA_039770535.1 Flavobacteriales bacterium | reverse complement strand
GTCTTTTAAGATTGTTGCTAATTCTTGAACATCTTTCACAGTTAAATTTACTAATTCTTCTGCTAATTTTGCTAAATCTGCCATTTTGTATTGTTTTGTTTTTTGTTTTTATTTTAATTATCTCTTACGTGAAGCATCCGTCAGCTGACAGAACATAAGAAAATTTCTTTGTTACCTTTCTGATAATGTTTTAACCAATCCTGCAATCGTACTTCCCCCAGAATTAAGAGCGGAAATAAGATTCTTAGCAGGCGACTGAAGTAATGTAATAACATCTCCAATCAACTCTTCTTTAGATTTAAGAGCTACTAAAGTTTCAATCTGGTCATCTCCAATAAAGATTGCTTCTTCAACAAAAGCACCTTTAAGAATTGGCCTGTCGCTTTTCTTTCTAAATTCTTTAATGATCTTAGCAGGTTCGTTTCCTTTTTCACTAATCATAAGAGAGGTTTGACCTTTCAATAGATCGTAAAAAGGAGACATATCTTGACCTTCGATACTTTCCATAGCTTTTTTAACTAGAGTGTTTTTAACAACCTCTAGAGAAACTTCACCTTTGAAACATCTTCTTCTTAACTTGCTAGTCTCATCTGCACTTAACTCAGATGTGTCTGCTAGATAAAATATGCTTGCATTACTTAACTTATCAGATAAGTATGCTATTTGTTTGCTTTTTTCGTCTTTGTTCATTGCTATAAAAATTAAATTGAACTAGAGTCAACATTAATACTAGGACTCATTGTTGATGACATAAATACGCTTGTTACATATTCTCCTTTAGCAGAAGATGGCTTAAGCTTGATTATTGTATCTAACAGTTCTTTTGAATTGTTGTAGATGTTTTCATCAGAAAATGAAACTTTACCAACTATTGCGTGAATAATTCCGAACTTATCAACTTTAAAGTCGATCTTTCCTCCTTTACTATCTGCAACAGCTTTTGCTACATCCATTGTTACGGTTCCCGTTTTCGGGTTAGGCATAAGGTTTCTTGGTCCTAAGATTCTTCCTAGAGCACCTATCTTACCCATTACGTTTGGAGTAGATATAATTACATCTACATCTGTCCAGCCTCCTTTGATTTTTTCGATATACTCTTCCAAACCAACAAAATCAGCACCAGCTGCTTTCGCCTCCTCAACTTTGTCTGGAGTACAAAGTACTAAGACTTTCATATCTTTACCAGTACCGTGTGGCAGAGAAACAGATCCTCTAACCATTTGATCGGCTTTTCTTGGATCTACATTTAGTCTAATTGCAACATCTATAGTTGCATCAAATTTTGCTGTCGTAATTTCCTTAATTAAACTACTCGCATCTTTTAGCGAATATGACTTATCCAAGTCATATTTTTCTAAAACTGCTCTTCTTGCTTTTGACATTTATTGTTTTATTTATTATTTATTATCCCATGGTGCAGCTCCTTGAACTACTAATCCCATGCTTCTTGCTGTACCTGCTACCATCCTCATAGCCGACTCGATTACGAAACAGTTAAGATCTGGCATTTTATCTTCAGCTATGGCCTTTACTTGATCCCAAGTAACTTTACCTACTTTAGCTCTATTTGGCTCTGCTGAACCAGATTTAAGCTTAGCTGCTTCTAATAATTGAACTGCTGCTGGTGGTGTTTTAATAACAAAATCAAAAGATTTGTCAGAATAAACTGTGATAACTGCAGGTAATACCTTACCTGGTTTGTCTTGAGTTCTAGCATTGAACTGCTTACAAAACTCCATAATGTTAACACCTTTCGCACCTAATGCTGGTCCTACTGGTGGAGCTGGATTTGCTGCTCCTCCTCTAATCTGTAATTTAATTAAACCACTTACTTCTTTAGCCATTTTCTTTAAAAATTATTGCTTTTCTACTTGCATGTAATTCAATTCAACAGGAGTCTTCCTACCAAATATCTTTATCATGACCTTTAATTTCTTTTTCTCTTCGTTAACCTCTTCAATGATTCCATCAAAGTTATTGAATGGACCATCAGTGATTTTAACACTTTCACCAATTGAGAAATCGATAGAGATTTGATCTTCTAAATCAACACTTTCATCAGCTTTACCTAAAATTCTATTTACCTCATTCTCTCTCATTGGCATAGGTTCTCCACCTTGCACACCTGATAGAAACCCCATCACATTTGGTATACTTTTAATAAGGTGCTTTACCTCCCCTTCAAGAGTCGCCTGAACCATAATGTAACCAGGAAGGATATTCTTCTCCTTGATTATTTTCTTTCCAGCTTTTATCTGTATAACTCTCTCTGTTGGAACCAATATTTGAGCAATATAGGACTTCATTTTCAACCTTTCGATCTCAATGTCCAAATACTCTTTAGATTTCTTTTCTTTACCAGTTACGGTTCTTACTATATACCACTTCATTAGGTTATCCTATTAAATCATAAATAAAACCTAAAATTCCTCTCCAAAATCCTAGCGGGTTGTTACCAACCACAAAATCCATAGCCCAAATAATTAATGATACCAAAGCTGAAGATATAAGAACAACAAAAGAACTGTTTTGCAACTCGCTCCATGTTGGCCAAGTTACTTTTTCGAATAACTCAGATATTACTTCTGATATGTATGATTTAATTTTTACCATGTTATAGTTTATATACTAGTAGAGATTCACAATAATTATCGAACTCATCTTTTAAAGCACGGGTGGAGAGACTCGAACTCCCGACACCAGGTTTTGGAGACCTGTGCTCTACCAGCTGAGCTACACCCGTAAAACAGGAAACAATTCCAGCCTAAGAAAGACTGGAATTGCTGCTCATTTTATGTATTTTTATTAATCTAGGATTTCTGTAACTTGTCCAGCTCCTACTGTTCTTCCTCCTTCTCTAATCGCAAATCTAAGTCCTTTAGACATTGCAACTGGAACGATTAGTTCAACAGTGATAGATACGTTATCCCCTGGCATTACCATTTCTCTACCTTCTTCTAGGAAAATTTCTCCTGTAACATCAGTAGTTCTTAAGTAAAATTGAGGTCTGTATTTATTTTGGAATGGAGTATGTCTTCCTCCTTCTTCTTTCTTCAAAACATATATTTCAGCCTTGAACTTTTTGTGCGGAGTAATTGTACCAGGTCTAGTGATTACCATTCCTCTTTTGATTGCAGATTTTTCAACCCCTCTCAATAAAAGTCCTACGTTATCTCCTGCTTCTCCTCTGTCTAGTATTTTTCTAAACATCTCTACTCCTGTTACTGTAGACTTCAATGGCGTTTCAATCATTCCAGAAATTTCAACCTCATCTCCAGAGTTAATAACTCCAGTTTCGATTTTTCCTGTAGCAACTGTCCCTCTTCCAGTAATTGAGAATACATCTTCAACTGGCATCAAGAATTCTTTTTCAACATCTCTTACTGGCAACTCGATATAAGAATCAACAGCATCCATCAAATCAGTAATTGTTTTCACCCACTTCTCATCTCCGTTAAGACCTCCAAGTGCAGAACCTGCAATTACTGGTGTGTTATCTCCATCATACTGGTAAAATGCCAACAATTCTCTTATTTCCATTTCTACCAATTCCAATAGCTCTTCATCATCAACCATATCCACTTTATTCATGAATACAACCATACGAGGAATACCTACTTGTCTTCCTAAAAGAATGTGCTCTCTAGTTTGAGGCATTGGTCCATCAGTAGCAGCAACAACAAGGATAGCTCCATCCATTTGTGCAGCTCCAGTTACCATGTTTTTTACGTAATCTGCGTGACCTGGACAATCTACGTGTGCATAGTGTCTAGTAGCAGTTTCGTACTCAATGTGTGAAGTGTTAATTGTAATACCTCTTTCTTTCTCTTCAGGTGCATTATCAATAGAACTAAAATCTCTAGTTTCAGCTAACCCTTGTGCAGAAAGCACACTTGAAATAGCAGCTGTTAAAGTAGTTTTTCCGTGATCTACGTGACCAATTGTACCAATGTTTACGTGTGATTTCGAACGGTCGAATTTTTCTTTAGCCATGGCTATGTTGTTTTTTTATTGTTATTATTATTTATTATTCAAATTGTTTCAGCAGGATGAGCTAATGACGGGAATTGAACCCGTGACCTCTTACTTACCAAGCAAGTGCTCTACCCCTGAGCTACATCAGCAAAAATAATGAGCGAGAGACGGGGCTCAAACCCGCGACCCTCAGCTTGGAAGGCTGACGCTCTATCAACTGAGCTACTCTCGCTTATAATCTTACTAATTATCTTATTCAAATGTGGGGAGAGCAGGATTCGAACCTGCGAAGACGTAGTCAACAGATTTACAGTCTGTCCTCGTTGGCCGCTTGAGTATCTCCCCAATGAAATGTTATTTCAAATTACTTAAATCACTTTCGAAATAAGTTGCATTGTTTAAATGCATTTTTCTTTGTATAAAAGAGCCGATAGAGGGACTCGAACCCACGACCTGCTGATTACAAATCAGCTGCTCTAGCCAGCTGAGCTATATCGGCTTTTATCCCCTAATTTTTTTAGGGTCTGCAAATTTAGAAAAGATATTTTTATATTCAAACAATTTTGAAGAAATATTTCACTTTTTTTTTAAAAAAAATAAAACTCTCTTAAAACTCCCCAATAAATAATAGAACTGTCATAAAAAAAGGCCTTGATAAATTTATCAAGGCCCAAAATTAGAAAAAAATATAATTATACCTAATTATTTTTTTGATTTATGTTTATTTATTTGTCTTCTTAGTGCTTCGACAGCTTCATCTGTTGCTTCTTCAAAAGATTTACACTGCTTCTTCGCAAACAGATCTTTTCCTGGTAGCTTAATTTTTATTTCTGCAACCTTATTATCACGATCGGCCGGTTCTAGTTTTAGGAAAACATCTCCGCCTATTATTTTGTCATAGAACTGAGACAACTTTTCTACTTTCTCTTCCACAAAATCGATTAATTTTTTGTCTGCGTCAAAATGTATTGATTGAACTTTGATATCCATAATTTTTATTTTTTAATGTTATTACTATTCTCTTTTGGGTGGAACTTTTTATATGCATCCTTTAAACGCTCGATCGAATTGTGCGTATATATTTGTGTTGCTGATAAATTGCTGTGCCCAAGTATTTCTTTTATTGTATGCAATTTTGCTCCATTATTGAGCATGTTTGTTGCAAATGAATGCCTCATTGTATGAGGACTTCTTTTTTTCTCGCTTGTCACTAAACCAAGATAATGATTTACCGTGCGATAAACAAATTTTTCGTAGAGTTTGTCTCCCTTGTTTGTGCATAATAAATAGCCGTTTTCATTGCCTGAGAAACTTGCTCTTTTTTCTTCCTTATATAAGGTAATAGTGTTAACTATATTTAAAGTTATTGGAATGATTCGTTCTTTGTTTCCTTTTCCTACTACCTTTATCTCATCTAAAACAATATCGGTATGCTTGATATTTATCAATTCTGACAGTCGCATTCCTGTGCCTGCAAGTAATTCAAAAATTAAAATATCACGAAGCCCTTTAAAGTCATTTGTAAAAACCTCTGACGAGAATAAAGTGTTGAGTAGTTTTTGATCAAAATAAACAGGTAGCTTGGTAGATTGTCGTGGCGAAGTAATTTTAAGCATAGGATTAACGTCCACTTTCTTTTGGATAAGGAAGTACTTATAAAGCGCTTTCAAGGTAGAAATCTTTCTATTGATAGATCGATTTGAAATCTCAATCTCCTTGAGGTGAATCACCCACATCCTAATTTCACTGTGAGTAACTTCAGTAAAATTATTAATTTTCAGTATATCACTCAGGAATAATTGAAATTGCTTTAAATCTGTCTGATAGGCAACTAAAGTATGGACGGATAATCTTCTTTCGTTCCTTATGTAATTCGAGAAGTACTCTAACTGAGTTTTAAAACTATCCATGCGGCTTGTAATCTTTAACTAAAGATACAAAGCTCAATAGAACTTGTGTTGAAAATTTTCTTAAAATTTCTTAATTAATTACAAACTGCTGTGGATTTGTCTTTCAATTCATTAACGAACTCTACAAAACGAGCGATATCTTTACTAGTAGTTGCAATTCCAAAGGAAACTCTTGTTGCTCCTCTCATTCTTCCAATAAGCTGAGACATATATTTTAGGTAACCTGTTGTCGAATCAAATTCTTTTTCTTTTCGACTCGTGTAATATTTGGCCATTTCCTCATTGGAAACACAGTGGTTTGTCTCGTCTATTCCGGGATTACAAAAACATCCTGAACGGATTGAAATTAGCTGTTTATTAGCTTGCTCTTCTATCCAATCGAACGGAAAAACGTTTTCATCTGGGCACTGGAAGTTCAAAATTACAGTCCCTCCTCTGTTTTCCGTATTTGATGGTCCAAACATTCTCACAATAGGTGTTCCGTTTGAATGCTTTAGTTTTGTCATTTCCTCAAGAAAAACCTTTGTCAAACCTGTTACTCGTTCAGTGATTCTATCCATTCCTATTGACTTAATAAAATTAAGACCCAAAGTCACTGCTGGAATATCTAGGTAATTTAGTGTACCATTTTCAAACCTTTCGTGGTTGTGGATAAGCAAATGATTGCTTTCTTTAACTGATACATAATCCACTGTCCCTCCTGCAAACCAATGTTTTTTTAGTTTACTAAAAGAAGATTTTTTAACTAATAGCGCTCCAATTCCAGTAGGGAATCCGAAAATTTTATAAAAAGAAACTGAGACAAAATCTGGGCATACCTTTTTTAGATCAAGTTGCGAACTAGGTACAAACGCAGCTGCATCCAGCAAAACATCCCATCCCTTTTCTTTTGCGGTTTTTACCCACTCCCAATCATGCTTCACCCCCGATACGTTAGATTGAGCTGGAAAACCAAATAATTTATTTTTTTTATCTGAAAAAGCGTCTAAATTTTCAAGCAAACGCTCTTCGTCAATTCTTAAATCTTCTTGTCTAATTGGAGAATAGGTAAATCCTGCTTTTTTAGTAGTGCAGTATACTCTAATCCCATTTACTGAATTGTGATTATCTGAAATCATCAAATAATGTCCATTATCTTCAAATGGATAGCACTCCCCTACTATCTTTAATGCTCCGGATGCATTAGATGTAAAGATACAATAGTAATCTTCGGCATTGAAAAAGTCGATTATACTTTGACGGGCCTCTTCTACTAATTTTGTGCTCATTTGAGAACTTGGATTTGTAGAGTGAGGATTTCCCATGATGTTACTTTGTAAGAGATCATAATGATCTTTCAAAAGAGATTTTGGATGTAAATTACCTCCTGTGTAATCCAAGTACGTTTGCCCCAAAGAATCTAATTTTCCAAACTCCTTCTTTCTCAATTCGTTAAAAAAGTTGTCTGATGGCAAATCATATTTTGCCTTTTTTTTATTTTTCAAAAGTAAACCCATGCTTTTT
>JBDMYC010000017.1:0-10457 GCA_039770535.1 Flavobacteriales bacterium | reverse complement strand
TTCTAATCTTATCAATGTTGGAATCTATTAATTGTAGCGTATAAATTGATCTTAATTTATCTTCTACCGTTTGATTTTTTTTTGCCATAACTTGTTTAGTAATGTTTTTTCGAACTGCAAATGTACATATTTATTGACAAAATGCCCTTTGTTTTTTGATTCATTTTCAATAAAAAAATAATTTTAATGTTCGCCTCGAGGCCAAAATCCAAAAAATAACATTGGCTATTTAGTAATTATTTACATACATTTACGTTCAAGACGTAGGACATTTACTACAAAATCGGATATAAATAATATGAAAATTAATATTTTAACTTTAAAATCAACCTTAATACTAATACTGACTGCTAGCGTAAACTTTTCGCAAGTGAGCAGAAATAACTTTTGTGATCACAATCACGAAGTTTTCGAAAGAGTAAAAACTGACCCTGCATTTAAAAGGTTAGTGGATTCAATTGATGCTTTACAAGCTGTAAACGAGGAAAACTATAAAAACTCTTCTGCTAGCAGAGCAGCTACGGTTTATTATATACCAACTGTTTACCACATTGTTCACGAAGGAGGTGCAGAAAACATCTCTGACGAGCAAGTAAAAAGTGATATGGAAGATTTAAATGACATCTACCGAAAACTAAATGCAAACGTAGGCTCTGTGCATCCTTCTATGAGAGCACGTTCTGCTGACATTGAAATTGAATTCAGATTTGCACAAAAGAAAAATGATGGTTCGTGTTTCAGTGGAATTACAAGAACCTATTCGTCCGCTACAAATATTGGAGGAAACTCTGCTGCAGATGCGGTAAAAGCTGCACACGGAGATTTTCCCGGAGACGAATACATGAACATTTACATAGTAAAAAGTTTTGGAACTTCAGGAGCTGCTGGTTACACTTACAGACCTGGAGCACCCTATTTTTCCGACATGAGGAATGGAATTCATGTTTTACATAGTTATATAGGAAACATTGGAACTTCTACTCAACAAGGTTTCAACACTACTATTGCCCATGAAGCAGGACATTGGTTGAATCTTCCTCATTTGTGGGGAAACTCAAATAGTCCAGGCTTAGCCTCGAACTGCTCTTCTGATGATGGAATTACAGATACACCCAATACTATCGGATGGCAATCTTGCAACACTGGAGGTGTAACATGCGGAAGTTTGGATAATGTAGAAAATATTATGGAATACTCTTATTGCTCAAAAATGTTCACAGAAGGACAAAAAACAAGAATGAGAGCTGCTCTGAACTCTTCAATTGCCGGAAGAAGAAATTTAATTACTGCAGCAAACCAAACTGCAACAGGTATATTTGCAGATGTAATTTGCGAAGCTGATTTCGAAGCAGAAAGAAGCACAGTTTGTGAAAACACGCCTGTTCAATTTTTTGATAAATCTTTCCACAAGCCAACTAGTTGGTCTTGGACATTTGACTCTGGAACTCCCAATACTTCCTCTGCACAAAATCCTGTGGTGAGCTGGCAATCTGCCGGAAGGCACAATGTGAAATTGACTGTGACAAATGCAAATGGATCTGAGACAATAGTCAAAAATCTATACATGAACGTTCTTCCTTCTTGGGGAGCTCGAGTTCCATTTAACGAAGGATTCGAGATGAGTGATTCTCAGTTCGAAAACGAATGGGAAACTGAGGCAGATGATGCTGCAAATATTTCTTTAAGTTCAGTTAACTACTCAGGAAATAATAGTGCTTTGATTCAAAACTACAACCAAGGTAGTGGACAAATTGCTGAGCTGACTAGCAAAAGTCTTAATCTAACAGGTAATGCATCTGTTAGTATCGATTTTCAATATGCATATGCTAGAAAAACAACCACAACTGGCGAATCTGTTCAGTTCTTGATCTCCAATGACTGTGGCGAAAATTGGGTGATTGTGAGAGGATTGACACCCACAGTAGGGTCTACAAACTCTGAGTTTGCTCCAACTGGATCTAATCAATGGAGAAACCAAAGTATTAACATTAGCAACTCGTATTTCTCACCAAACTTCAGGTTTAAGTTTAGAGTGACTAGTGGAGGAGGAAACAATTTTTACGTAGATGACATCAACATAAACAACATAGTTGGTCTTGACGAGTTGGACGCTTTAACTGGGGTTTCGATCTTTCCGAATCCAATGACTAATCAGGCTACGATAGAGCTGGATCTTAAAAAAGATGCAGAAGTGAATGTTTCTGTAATCAATGCTGTGGGGGCTCTAGTTCACCAGGTAGCAAGCAAACAATCAGTTTCTCAAGGAAACACACAATTCAAGTTTAGTAAAAATAACTTAAGTAGTGGAGTTTATTTTGTGAACATTGAAGTAAATGGAACTAGACAAATTAAAAAATTAGTGATCAACTAATCCTATTCGAAAACAAAAGACACAAAAAAACCGATAAGATTTCTTATCGGTTTTTCTTTTTACGAATATTTTTAATGAGCGTCAAATACTTCTAAAATAACGTCCTGATATAGATGTCCAAATTGCGCCAGACACCAAACTTTCAATACCAAAGCTTCTTTTGGCTTTATCCATTTAAGCGCTTTATTAAGCTCTTTTTTGAATAAGTATTTATCGAAACTTATCTTGCTTAGGATAGTTTTACTTAGTTCTAACATAGCTTTATCTTTTTTTCGTTTACGTACTAATTTACGCAGAAAAGATGGCATTATTGTAAGTGCTTAACAAAAGTTATCAAATTTTAACATTTGATAAATGCTTTAATTATTTAAACTTTTGCAGACCAGAATTAAGTCGGGATAAAGTTTCTTCCTTCCCTAGTATAGCAGCAATTTGAAACATGGAAGGACCCATTCCTTTTCCTGTCACAAGAACTCTGAAGTTTGGAAGAACAGCTCCCATTCCTAGCTCATTGTCTGTTAGATAAGATTTAAAAGCTACCTCAACATTCTCGGAAGAAAAATCTTCAATTGATTCAAACTTAGTTATCATTGCCTCAATAATAGAAGGAGTATTTTCTTTCCATTTCTTTCTTATTGTCTTTTCGTCAAATTCTGTGGGCGGAGCGAAATAAAAATCATCCTCAGTCATATCAGCAACAAAAACTGCCCTTTCTTTCAGCAACTCCGATACTTTTGCCAAGTAATCGTCTTCCACTTCAAAATCTAGCAAAGGCTTTAGCAAAGAAGCTAATTCTTCGTTCGTTTTCGCTCTCAAATATTGTTCGTTAAACCATTTTGTTTTCACAGGGTCAAATTTCGCTCCAGATTTCCCTACTCGATCCAGTGAAAATGCCTGAGCCAGCTCGTCTAAATTGAAAATCTCTTGCTCTGTCCCAGGATTCCAACCCAAAAATGCCAGCATATTTACAAACGCTTCTTTGAAGTATCCATCTTCTCTGTAACCCGCAGAAATATCTCCTGTTGCAGGATCCTTCCATTCTAAAGGAAATACAGGAAATCCTCCTTTCACCCCATCTCTTTTACTAAGCTTTCCTTTTCCGTCTGGCTTAAGAATTAGTGGCAAGTGAGCAAATTTTGGCATACTATCTTCCCATCCTAAATAACGGTAAAGTAAAACATGAAGTGGCGCAGAAGGCAACCATTCTTCTCCACGAATTACATGCGTGATTTTCATCAAATGATCATCAACAATATTTGCAAGGTGATAGGTTGGTAATCCATCCGATTTGTATAGGACTTTATCATCCATATTTGCCGTATTCACAACAACCCATCCTCTAATTTCATCATGAAATCTTACTTCCTCATTTCTAGGAAGCCTCATTCTTATTACATATGGATCTCCGCTTTCTATTCTTTGTTTCACCTCATCTGCCGATAGGCTAGTTGAGTTTTTTAGATACTGACGAGTAATTGCATCATAAGCGAAAGTCTTCCCTTCTTTTTGGCTTCTTTCTCTTGCTTCTGTCAATTCTTCGGAAGAATCAAATGCGTAATATGCTTTGTCATTATCCAACAAATAATCTGCATATTCTTTGTATAAATGCATTCTTTCGCTTTGCTTGTAAGGACCATATTCTCCTCCAACTCCCTGTCCTTCGTTATGCGGAATTCCTGCCCAATTCAATGAGTTTATAACATACTCTTCTGCTCCTTCTACAAATCTTTTTTGATCTGTATCTTCTATTCGAAGAATGAAATCCCCTCCGTGCTTTTTGGCAAATAAATAATTGAACAATGCTGTTCTCACTCCTCCAATGTGAAGCGGTCCTGTTGGACTTGGTGCAAATCTTACTCTTACTCTTTCTGACATAATTTGTCTTTTTAATATTTTCCTGATTTAATCGGAATATTTTTATTTACTATTTTCGATCTTCTGACTTATTTTACTCTACTCATTTTCATTGCTTTCAACATCCAAGTTGGAAGGCTTTTTTCTGGGTCTCTTTTTTTGAGGTTAATGTACCATCCTATTTTTTTCATTAATGGTACCTTATGCGTTTCTACAAACTCTATTAATGCTCCATCTGGATCTTCTATGTATGAAAATCTTCCTGCAGCTTCTCCCATATCAAACGAGTTGTCGCTATCCACTGTGAAGGGAAATCCTGCGGTTTCGCAGTCTCTTTTCAATAAATCCATTCTTTGCACATCAAAACAAAGGTGAATAAAACCCCAATCTCCCCAAAATCTATTTTCAAAAATCTTTCTTGGATTACCTCCAATTTCTTGAACCAATTCAATTTTAGTCGGCCCCAATAACTTTGCAAAAGCTCCTACTTTTTGTTTCTTATGAGAAAGCTGTACTCTTCTGAATGTCTTCCCTCCAGAAGGTAACCCTTTGAAACAAGAAAACTCTCCTGTAACATCATAATCCACAGTTTCATAACCCAACACATCCTGATATAATTTCAATGAAGTCTCCATATTCGAAACTCCTAGAACCGCTCCTGAAACACCTCCAGTTTTTGCTGGATGCTTTGTGTTTACAAAAAATCCTTTTCCCTCTACTATATTGAATATATTACCGTTCGGGTCTTTAATGAAGAAATTATCTTCACCTGCAGGGTTTTGGGTAATATCTCCTAAAATCTCTACTCCTTTTTTGGTCATAAACTTGAAAGATGCTTTCACATCTCTCGATTTTATTTTACAACTATAAATTCCCAAATCACCCAATTGAACATCAAATTTAGGTTTTTCGGTATTTCTGCTTGTGTATTGCCAAATCTCAAATCCTCCGCCACTTTCCATGCTAAGGGCTAAAGTTGCAGTTCTGCTCTGAACTTTATCTCCTGTATAATTTATCATTAAAGGAGCTTCTGCTGCCTCTTCAAACACTTTGATGTCTATCCCAAAAATATCTCTATACCACTTGAATATTTTCTCCACATCTGGGACGCCAATTCCCATTTGTTGTATTCCCGAGATAATCTTTTCCATCTTTTTGGCTTTAATTTGGTTGCAAAGATAGTGTTTTGAGTATGATATTGCAATTGCAGAACACCAACAAATTTGATAAAAAGATGTACCTTGAAATAAACCGTTTTTTTTGATGACAAAACCACTTATTTCGATTCTGATTCCATTTTATAATGAAGAAAATTTCATTTCAAGATCATTGAATTCTGCGATAAATCAAACTTATGAGAATATTGAAATAATCGTTATTGATGATTACTCCATAGATAACTCTGTCGAAATAGTGAAACAGATGATGATTAATCATCCGAATATTTCCTTACTGAAATCAAAAAATAAAGGAGTTGGATCTGCCAGAAATACTGGTATAGAGTGTGTCCAAGGAGAGTACTTCACGTTTTTGGATGCTGATGATGAGTTAGATTCTAGGTTTGTGGAAGTCTGTTATGAAAAAGTAAAAAAACACTCTTGCGATATAGTAGTCACAAACACGCAAGTATTTGATGTAAATCTTACTCCAATCTCTAAGTTTAATCTATCATTTGAAGATAAGCTATTTACAAATCAAACTGGTTTACTAAAAATGTATCAACATCAAATTATCCCCTCTCCGTGGGGAAAACTAATTAAAACTGACTTACTAAGTGAATTCATTTTTCCTGAGAGAATTTACTTTGAGGATAAACCATTTGTTACAAGTGTTTTACTAGATGCTAGCTCAACTTGTGTGCTCAGTGAAAAATTATATTTTAATTATTCTCACAATCAATCAATAACGAGAAGAACTATTCAAGAAGTTATAATAAAAGACAGTACAACCTCTTTTTTTATAGAACTTACAATTATTGATGCTAAGAGCAAGAGCGAATTATCCGACAATTTTGTGAAAAATTCTTTTCAGTATCAGTTACAAATTATGCGAGACTTATTTTTAATTATAAATATAGATAGAGCAAAAATAGATTTTCAATCTATGAAATACACTTTTGTGAATTGTTTGAAAAAAATTGCAACCGAAATAAAAAAAAGAAAAATAAAGTTGTCTTTAAAAAATAGAATTCTTCTAATATTCATGCTAAATGGAAAATATATGGGCTTTATATTTCCTTATTTAATTTTAAAAACTTACTATGGAAAACAACTGCAGTTTATTAAAAAAATAAAAGAATAGACTACTTTTTCCTTCCACTAATAATGTAATAGTCGC
This sequence comes from Flavobacteriales bacterium, assembly GCA_039770535.1. Taxonomy (GTDB): domain Bacteria; phylum Bacteroidota; class Bacteroidia; order Flavobacteriales_D; family CAJJDF01; genus CAJJDF01. The sequence continues at coordinate 3,895 of JBDMYC010000017.1, read as the reverse complement.
CAAAACCTTTCAGAAAGCCTGTTTTATTTGAAAACTTGTCAAATGATTTAGCAAAAGCAAATGCTCTTGGATGATTTTCTGGAAACTGGTATGAACTTCCTGATGGTCCAATTGTGAATATATTTTGAACTCTTATGTCTTCAAAATCATTTTTTAACCTGTTTTTTACAAAACGAGCAGTATGATAATAAGTATGAACTTTTTCTCCTTCCACATTGGCAATTACTCCACCTTTTTTTAGTCTTCTAAAAGCCGATTTATTACCTCTTAAAAAGGTTAACCACTCAAAAAAAGTAACTTTTGGCATTATTACTAAGGTAATTAATCCTCCAGAAGGTAAAATCTGAGCAATGTCATTTATAACTTCAACTAAGTCTTTGCCATCTATGCAATTGAGGCCTCCAAAATTGGAAAATACACAAGAAAAATGACTAGGATTTAAGGTTCCTATTTCTAAAAAAGATAAATTCTTGAAATTTAATTTGTCTTCTAATTTATTAGAAATTATTTTCATTTTAACTTGCTCTAACATTCCGTCTGCAACATCTGTAGCTAAAACAGAATGACCTTTTTTGGCAAGATATAGAGCATCTATTCCTGAGCCGCAATTTATTTCCAAAACAGACTCATTAGAGCCTAACCTTGCTTCGAGATGCTGCCTTACTTTTCTTCTCATATAATTAACCAAGGAAGATGTGGCATCAAAACTCTCATACTCTTCAGCAATTTTAGAAAAACCTTTATTTACAGAATTCAACTGATTATCTTTTTTGTACTTCAACCACAAAAAAGGCGACTCTGCTTGTTTTAAAAAACGTTTTTGTATTCCTTTTTTAGGCTCATAAAGAATTTCAAAACCTTGAATATTCGAAAAAGTATGATGAAAATAAAAATTACTTAACCGCTCATTTCCGGCACTTTGAAAGTAATTTCTTGTTCTTTCTTTTGCCCCTTCTATTTCTTCTTTTTTGTAGAATGGCGAATCCAAAATATGAATTTCTCCGTTAGGTTTCAAAAACTGAGTTATCCTCTCCAACAATTTACCGAAATCAGCAAAATATTGCACGGATGCATTCAAGGTAATCAAATCAAATTTTTCTGCAAAAGGTAACTGGTCGCTAAAAATATCGCAGTATAAAAAAGAAACATTTTTAGAGTCAAACACTCTTGCTGCCTGCTCTAATTCTGTTGCATTAACATCAATACCGCAAACTCTTGCCTGTTCATTTGATTGAGCTAATAGATTTGTAAACCAACCATTTCCGCATCCTAAATCTAAAATAGTATCGAATTTATTTTTATCTAAGTAAGACAAAAATCTGCGAGTTGTTTTCACTCTTAAATTCCATTCATTATGTAGTTTATAACTTGAATTTGTATTAGGTAAATTCTTTACTTCTTCATCCAATAAAACCCTATTTTCTTTTTCTCTTGTTTCAATATACAGTTTTTCGAACTCATCATTATGCACTGATAAATAGATAACTCCATTCTTTGTGTTGAATTGAGAAAAATCAAATATTTCTGAATTAGAGTTTGGCAATTTCTTAAATTATTTAAAAAACAAGTTACAAAAAAAGGGACGATAAAATCGTCCCTTCATTCTCAATATTTACTTTGTTAATTAAAACGGCAAATCATCATCTCCTTCGCTACTTGAATCAAAAGGTGATTCTGAAGTTGGTAATGGAGCGGCATTAGCTGGCTGAACATTTGCATCAGCTGATGGTCCTGCTTGTCCCTTGTCTATTTTCCAAGCGTTAAGGTTCACAAAATACTTTCCGTTATATTCATTTCCTCTCAAGTTGAAATGTACAGTTACATCTTCATTTACTGCGAAGTTATTCAACATATCACATTTCTCTTTGTATACTTCAAACTTAATATCTTGAGGATATTGTTCTTGCGTAGTAACTACTATTTCTCTTTTTTCAAATCCACTTCCAAACGTTTGTTTGTCAAAGATTACTTTTACTTTTCCTGCTAATTCCATGTCTTATTTTTTATATTATTTAAGGTTGGTAAAGGTATTTAATTTAGGTTGAAATTTTTCTTCAAATTCAAATTGTTTTAAACAAATTCTAAACTATTTTAGCTTTAAGATTCGCCTCTTCAAGTGAATGACAAGGAAGAGAGATTTGTTACTCATTAAAAGCCAAAAGCGTCATCCACGCCTCTTTCAATTTATCTTCTTTCAATTCTTGTTTTGCTCTTTTATGTAACTCTTGCTCTAGCTTCTCTTGCTCATCCTCCAAATCCACAAACAACTCGCTAAGCTCAATTAGTTTGTGCTCGTTAACCTCTGTTTCATCTGGCAAAGCTTCAATTCCTCCTAATTTCCCTAAATCATTTCCTGATAAAATAGCACTGTTGCGAATATCTTCTGGTATGGCATCAAAGCCAATTCCAATGGTCATTATTGGTTTCTTAATCTCGAACATAGACTCAGCATTTGCTCTGCAATACCAATTGCCTCCCATACGAGAAACCAGATCGATTTTATGTTGATCTATGGCTCCGTTTTCATCCAACACTTCTTCGTTTATGTGAATTTTTGTAACCTCACAAATTACCAAGTTTCCTGCTCCACCTTCAGTTCCAAGCTCCACAACTTCATTCACTTTACACTCAAATTGCACGGGCGATTCTTTCACTCTAAATGGCTTTACAGTTTCGGAAGCTATTGGGGTTAATCCTGATTTTACAAATTCATCTACATCAGCATCAAAAGGTGAACTAGACAAAGACATTTGCTCTACAATGTTGTAATTTACAATGTTAATCACAACTTCTGCCACTTCTTTTACATTATCAAACGTATTTTTAGTCGTGTTCGTTCTTCCACTTCTTGCTGGCGAGAAAACCATAATTGGAGGATTTGCACTAAACACATTGAAAAAACTAAAAGGCGCTAAATTTTTGTTTCCTTCTTTGTCAATCGTACTTGCAAATGCTATGGGTCGTGGACCTACAGCTCCTAGCAAATAGTGATGTAATTTTGGTACAGGTATTTCTTTTGGATCAATTGTTAACATAGTTTTTGTTTTGGATAGCCAAAGATAAGAATGATATATCTTGAAAAGAACAAAATACTTGTCCCTTTTTGTATTTTTATAAAACCAATGAATACCAAAGAGGAAATATTAAAACAATACTGGGGCTACGATACATTTCGTGACTCACAGGAAGCGATTATCGATTCTGTATTGTCAAAAAAAAACAGCCTAGCCTTACTCCCTACTGGTGGGGGGAAATCTATTTGTTACCAAGTTCCTGGTATGGTAAACGAGGGAATTTGTATTGTGGTTTCTCCGCTCATTGCTTTAATGAAAGATCAAGTACAAAATCTGAAAAAGAGAGGAATAAAAGCGATTGCCATTTTTTCGGGTATGAACAAAAGAGAAATTGACATTGCACTCGATAATTGTGTTTATGGCGATATTAAATTCTTGTACGTTTCGCCAGAAAGAATGCTGACTGATATTTTTAGAGCTCGAGTTCAAAAAATGAAAGTGAATTTGATTGCTGTGGATGAGGCACATTGTATTTCTCAATGGGGTCATGATTTCAGACCTGCTTTCAAGCAGATTAATGAAATCATGGAGATTCTGCCCAAAGAAACTCCTTTGCTTGCTGTTACAGCTACAGCAAATAACAGAGTAATAAAAGACATTTGTGAAACTGTGACCATTGCGGATGCCAATGTCTTCAAAAAAAGTTTTGAAAGAGATAATTTGGGTTACTTGGTCTTACATGAGGAAAATAAAGAGGAACGATTACTGAAAATTTTACGCAAAGCAAATAGCTGCGGAATTGTATACGTCAATACTCGTAGAAGAACGAAACAAGTTGCTGATTTCTTGAATAATAAAGGAATAAAAGCAGATTTTTATCA
>JBDMYC010000016.1:0-32013 GCA_039770535.1 Flavobacteriales bacterium | reverse complement strand
TTGCCATTAGGTAGAATAGATATGCAATTAACTTCAGGTGCTGGAAGGCTTGAAAAAGTAAATTTAGATACTGTAACCAGCAGTGCTACTAAGAATATGTTTTTTAACGTTTTAATAATATTATCCTTTGTTGTTTTAAGACGTAAATTTAACCATTTGGTTGTTCTTTTTTATACTATTTTAAACAAAAAAATAACAGAAATATTGTTGAGAACCTTGTTATTTATTTTATTCAAAAACTATTGTTTAACCTTTAATATAGTAGTATTTTAACGTTTCAAATTATTAATGAATAATCACCCAATAGTAGATGGCTGTAGACGATAGTTATAATGAAGATAGTATAAGGACACTTGACTGGAAGGAGCATATCAGACTGCGACCTGGAATGTATATTGGAAAATTAGGAGATGGGTCATCTGCAGACGACGGAATCTACATTCTGATAAAGGAGGTTGTGGATAATTGTATTGATGAATTTGTGATGGGGTATGGAAAGAAGATTGAAATTAAGGTTAAGGATACAAAAGTTTCTATTCGTGATTACGGGCGGGGAATTCCTTTGGGTAAAATGATTGATTCTGTTTCTAAAATTAACACAGGTGCAAAATACGATTCTAAGGCTTTTAAAAAGTCAGTGGGACTAAACGGAGTAGGAACTAAAGCCGTTAACGCTCTTTCGTCTATGTTCCGGATTGAGGCATACAGGGAAGGGAAAGCTAAAAAAGCAATTTTTAGAACAGGTGTTTTAGATGATGATTTGCCAGTAGTTGACACAGAACAATCGAACGGTACCTTCGTAGAGTTTGAAGCTGATGCAACTGTATTTAAAAATTATAATTATAAATTTCCATTCATTGAAAAAATGATTTGGAACTATTGTTACCTGAACCCTGGATTAAGTATTTGGTTTAACGGGACTCGTTTTTTCTCGAAGAATGGGTTGCTTGATTTGTTGGAAAATAATATGGATGCGGATCCCTTGTACCCAATTATTCACCTTAGAGGTGAAGATATTGAGGTAGCTATTACACATGCAAGACAATATGGCGAGGAGTATTATTCTTTTGTAAACGGACAACATACTACGCAAGGAGGAACACATCAGAATGCATTCAGGACAGCATATGTTAAGGTTATAAGAGAGTTTTTTAATAAAAGTTACGAAGCTGTTGATATCAGAGCTTCGATTGTTGCAGCCATTGCTGTGAAAGTAATGGAGCCAGTTTTTGAGTCGCAGACAAAAACAAAGTTAGGTTCCAATGATATTGAGCCAGGAGGAAAAAGTATGAACGCATTTGTGAATGATTTTTTGAAAGAAAAGCTGGATAATTTCCTTCATAAAAATCCACCAGTTGCTGAAGAGCTTGAAAAGAAAATAAAACAATCTGAAAAAGAGAGAAAAGAGCTTACTGGAATTAGAAAATTGGCCAAAGACAGAGCAAAAAAATCTAATCTTCACAATAAGAAACTTAGAGATTGTAGAATACATTTGACCGATAAAAAGAATGAAAGACATCTTGAAACTTCTATTTTTATAACGGAGGGAGATTCTGCAAGTGGATCCATTACAAAATCTCGAGATGTAAATACGCAAGCTGTTTTTAGCTTGAAAGGTAAGCCGCTTAATTCTTATGGATTAACTAAGAAAGTGGTGTATGAGAATGAGGAATTTAACTTGGTTCAGGCAGCCCTTGATATTGAAGACGGATTGGAAACTTTGCGTTACAATAAGGTGATTATTGCAACTGATGCGGATGTTGATGGAATGCACATTAGACTGTTATTACTTACTTTTTTCTTGCAGTTCTTTCCGGATTTGGTGAGAAACGGTCATGTCTATATTCTTCAAACTCCGTTATTTAGAGTGCGAAACAAGAAAGAGACCAAATATTGTTATTCGGAAGAAGAAAGATTAGAAGCTATGGCAACTTTAGGTAAAAATCCTGAGATTACTCGATTTAAAGGTTTAGGAGAGATTTCGCCTAATGAATTTAAATTTTTCATTGGGGAAGACATCAGGCTAGAGCCAGTTTTAATAAGTAAAGAGGCAACAATCGCTCAGCTGCTTGAGTTTTATATGGGAAAAAATACTCCAGATAGACAGAAGTTTATTATCGATAATTTGAAAGTGATTGAGGCAGATGTTTAGTAGGTGACTGATTCTGATTTGCTAGTTTTATATCCAATTTATGTAAATGAAGAATTTTATTTTTGATACTAATGGAAAGATAAGAGAAAGAAACATTTACTCAATCTTGTTTTTTTTTACATTCATTTTAATTCTAATAAGAGCTGTTTTTATTCCTCTTTTTGTAGATGAAATAGCTACTTATACTTTATATGTAAAAAATGGTTTTTTCTCTCCTTTTAATGAGTTTGAGAAAGCTAATAATCACTTAGTCAATACTTTTTTGACTTACATGTCGTATTCGCTTTTTGGTAATTCTCCAATTTCTTTACGCTTATTTAATGTAATAGCATTTATTCCTTTTGCAATTTATATTTACAAAATTGGGTTATTTTTAAAACAAAAAACAGTAAAGTGGGCTTTTTATTTAGCCTTTCTTTTTACTATTAATTTACTTGCTTATTTTTCTCTTTCAAGAGGTTATAGCTTGTCGTTTGTTTTCATAGTTATGAGTATTTATTATACTTATCAATCTATAAGTAGAAGTAAGATTTTAGATATTTTTCTGAGTGTTGTTACAATGATATTGGCTCTGTATTCCAATTTTTCTTTGCTTCTTTTTGTTTGTATTTCGGGGTTGGTTTTATTAATTAATGTAATTGATAAAAGGAATTTCTATTTGCAAAAAGTTAATTTAAAAATCGTAATAATCTCTGTATTAATTTATCTAATTTCTTTTTACCAATCTTTGGAGATTTTATTTCATTTCAAAGAAAAGGGAATACTTTGGTGGGGTTATCTCAATGGTTTCTGGGAAGATACCGTTTATTCTTTAGTGCAAAATCTTTTTTTTACTAATGACGAAAATTTTATAATTCAGGGATTAGTTGTGATTTGTTCGGTATTTATTCTTGTTATGGCTCTAAAAAAGAAACTCTTTTCTTCCAGTAATCTTTTTTTCTATGTCTTGTTTTTAAACGTGGTCGGAATTATTTTGATGGCAAAATTATTCGAGGTTAATTATCCATTTCAGAGAACTGGGTCCCATTTGTATTTGTTTTTTATTGGTGCTTTTTGCTTTGCGGCTGATAAGGTTAACCTTAAGAAATTACTACCTTTTGTTTTAATCCCAATGTTTTTGTTACCCGTTCATTTTATCACGAATTTTAATATAAATCATGTTGTGAATTGGGAAGAAGATAACTTACCAGATGAGTTTTTTGAGAAAGTTAAAGAATTAGAATCATCAAAAACACAAGAATATATTCCTACTATTTACATTGAGGGAACGGCTATCGCCTGTTGGGATTATAAATTTTATAATGATTTTCAGGAATATATGCCTTTGTCATTTTTTAAACGTGATACTATAAAATGGCTTTACGATTATGTGATTGATCGAGAAGAGAATGTAGAGCAATTTGGTAATTTATACGAGAAAATAGCTAAGCAAGAAACCTCAAGAATGGGATTATACAGAAGGAAATTACCATTAGAAAGAGAATTAATCACAGAGAATATAATTTCTCAGTTTCATGAGATTAATAAAGAGTTTTACGAGTTTATCAATTACAGAATTGATTCTACAGAAAGTACGTCTATTAATCTAGAGTTACTTGCAGGAATTGAATTTCACGAAAAGCCATTTAACGCAACTGTAGTTTTTACTGCAGAGAACTCTGTAACGAAAGAAAAGTACGACTATAAAAGAGTAAATTTATTTACCAAAGACGATTGGGTAGAGTACGAACCACTGAAATCAAGTATATTTTTGAATAACTTACCAAAAGGCGAAAGTATAGAAGTGAAAGTTTATGTTTGGAATCTTAAAGAAGTCACTTACAAAGTGCATTCGAGTAAAGTAAATTTGTTTAAGGTAAAGTATCCGGAAATTACAGAATGAACAAAAAATTAGGACATATCGTTTTTATAGTTGTAATACTTTTTCTGACAAACTGCAAGGATGAAAGAGCTGCTGAGATCCGTTCTTCTTTACTTAAAGTAAATGTAGACTATGATACCTTGAGCAAAACTGAAAAGGTGGTTTGTAATATTCTAATAGACGACTCAATGAAATTTACAGGAAAAATAAAACAAAGAGGAGGAAGTTCAATTGGTTATCCAAAAAAATCTTATACAGTAAAACTAGCTCACAAGAATAGCTTGTTTGGTATGAAAGAAAATAAATCGTGGGTTTTTACTTCGTCTTATCTTGAGAAATCTTTGATGAGAAACATCCTAAGTTATGACATGTTTAGGGATTGGGATACCAATAATTTTGCTCCAAAAATTGAACTCATAGAGTTTTATCACAACACTAATTACGAAGGAATTTATCAACTTACAGAGAAAGTAAATAAATCAAGTTTAGGACTTGAGAAAGACTCAGGAGGTTTTATTTTTAAAGATTGTGCAGTATTTAGTAAAACTCACATAGAGCCACAAACGGGAGAAACTTATTATCACCAGAAATATCCAAAGACAAAAAAGTATGACGCGACTAAGTTTATGGATTCACTAAAAGAATTTATTTTAGAATCGGCCGATAGTTTGTTTTCAAAACAAGTAGAGCAAAAGTTCGATATTTATAATATGATAGATTGGCAACTCATGATGATGCTTTCTAATAACGGAGATGCAGTTTACAAGAATTTTTATTTGTACCGAAAAGGGAAGAATGATAAATTCAAAATAGCACTTTGGGACTACGACAGTGGATTTGGACGAGATACCGATAATGAACTAAACCTTATGAAGACAACTTCGCACTGGGAGCGAAACTCATTACTTGATAGATTGTACAACAAAAACGTGAATAATTACCAAGAGCGATTACACTTGAGATGGAACGAATTACGTGATAATGGAAAGATTTCTGTAGCTGATTTTGAAAAAAGAATAGACGTTTTGGTTGCAAAATTAGAATCTCATGTTGCTCGTAATTTTGAAAGATGGCCGGTTACTGATTCTCATTATTGGGATGAATATACTTGGGAGCAAGAGATAGGAGTTTTAAAAGAATTCATTAACTTGAGGATTCCTCAACTAGACGAAAAATTTAATTACAATGGGAGATAGATTTAATTTCATGATAGATAGTTTGATATCGGTATTTCTGAGATTTTTGGAATTACCTTTCTTTGCTATTTTTATCGGTTTGTTAGTTGGTTCGGGGTTAGTTTATTTAATTCTGATACTGATTTTCAAAAACAAATTCTCAACTAAATTTTATAGAAGAGCAGGAGGGTTAGCTCTTATAGTTTTGTGTCTAATCTTCTTCGATAAAAAAATAAGTTTACTGCAAAATGAGATAAATGTTGTGAACGAAAAAGTAGAGAATGTTTCTATGAATTCTACTCAAGCTTCAGTTTCCAATGAAATAAATTTTGATTCCAAAAGCATTACTTCTGTCTTTCCCGAAGCATCAGTTTTTGAAAAACCATTGAACGAAGCCATGACTTTGGTTTCTTTCAAAAAAGAAAATCCATTGGGGAGAGTGTATCTTGCGATTATAGATTTGACTCATCCAAGAATTGAAATTAAAATGGATGAAGTGATTGATAAAAAGAGACTTACTTCTTGGTTTGGAAAAGAATACAACTGTGAAGTTGCTATAAATGGAGAGGCTGGAGAAACACCAGAGCCTGGAGCAATTCTTGGCGAATGGACAGGAAATTTCATTGTAAAAGGAAAGCCAATTTTGCAAGAAGATGGAGAGTTAAGACCTTTTTTGTCTTTTAATAGAAATAACAAAGGTACTTATTTTGAAGCCAAAATTGTAGATACTGCAAACACTCCAGAACGGTATAATACCATTTGGGGAAGGTTTGATGTATTGGTAAATAACGAAGTAGTTCCAGATCCACAACAGAGATCTTATACAAGAACTGTAATGGGAATAGATGAAGAAGGTAAAACGCTTTACCTAATGATTGCAGATGGCAAAAGACCTTCGTATAGTTTGGGATTGACCTACGAAGAATGCGGAAAAGTGATGAAATCTTTGGGAGCAGCAAATGCTATGGCTTGCGATCAAGGTGGCTCAACAGCTATGTATGTAAAAGCAGTAAATGGATTAATAAATCGCCCAGCAGATAGTGACGGACAAGAAAGACCTATTTATACTCATTTTGGAGTTTCGCTTTTTTAATTCGTAATTTATTGACTATATTGTTAGTATAAACGTATTTATAATATGAAGAGATTGCTTTTTTTAATATTGTTAATTTTTATTGGTTCTTGTTGTGGAAAAAAAGGGCCTTATGTAGTTCCTGGAATGCAAGTCTCTTATGAGAATCTAGGAGCACCCAAGGAATTAATGTTAATAGAAACTGAAAGAGGTAATTTATCTCAGGTTATAGACACATCCTCTTTGGGTGAGTTGAACTCCAATAATTCTTATAAAAGTATCTTATCTTTTGGAAATAATTCACCTAATTATATTCTATATATCGAAGGTACTTCTTATCAGGATACACTTTCAGATATATATTTTGAAGAAGATCAATGTAAAAATGAAATTGTCAATTTTAGATATAAACTGAATGGAATTGAAAGTACAGAAACTAAATTGGTTTTTTAAGATTTCTTTTTTTAATAACTATTGTTAATTCTTATCTTGCAAAAGATAAATCAAACAATGAATAAAAGAATTTATTTTGTCCTTTCTGCACTTGTTTTCATCTTTCTGGTGATGCGTGCAATCTATGTTCCTTTGGTGCATGATGAGCTGGCCACTTTTTTCTATTACATTCAGCCTTTTGAGTATAATCCACTTACTGGAGCCAATCCAGATGCAAACAATCACATACTCAATTCTTTTTTAGGCGCAATTTCTCATAATTTGTTCGGTTATTCTGCACTTTCCTTTCGTTTACCCAATGTGTTGTCATTTGTTTTTTATGCCTTTTTTGTATTCAAAATAGGTGAGAAGTTAAGGCATGAAATTCCAAAATGGGCTTTTTATATTGCATTATTATTTGGGATTTATTTCATTCAATTTTTTGCACTTTCTAGAGGTTACGGAATGTCAATGGCATTCTTAATCGGTTCAATTTATTACACTTTGTGTTTGTATGAAAAACCTAAATTCAAATTGGTTCTTTTCAATTCTTTATTTTTAATTCTTGGTTTATTTGCCAATATGGCTTTGTTGCCTCTGGTTTTGTTACTGTTTTTAATTCAAATACTATTGATTTGGAAAAAGATAAAACTCGATTGCAAAATCATTTCTTTGGCATTGATTAGTATTGGCTTTATTGGATTGGCGATTGTCATTTCGTTAAAAATGAAAGAAGAAGGTTCTTTGTATTATGGAGAACTAGATGGATATTGGGAGGTGACAGTAAAATCTCAATTACTCATGTTATTTGAGAATTCGGGGAAGGTTTTACAAGTTGTGTTAGGAGTTTTGTTGCTTGGATTCATAACTTTGTATGGATTTTTATTCAAAAAAGAGAAAAAAGAATTCATCTTCAAAAAAGAAAATCTATTTCTTATTTTACTGGTGGGAGTTGTGATAGGAACATTCCTAATGGCACAAATCCTTAAAGTAAACTACCCAGAAGACAGAGTAGGATTGTATTTGTATACTTTGTTGGTGGGTGTTGTTTGTTTTGGAGTAGATAGAATAAAAGCCAAATGGAGTTACATTTTGTTATTGCCACTTTTTGTAATGCCACTTCATTTTGCTGCAGCTTTCAATTTCGATAAAGTATCCGTGTGGCAAGGAGACAATATACCCGATCGGTTTTATGAAGAAATTGTTTTTCACAAGACTGGAACAAAATATCCAGCCACAGTTGGCGGAAGTATCCAGAGAGTATTTGTGTATGAAGAAAAAGTGTATAAAGACACAACAAACCAAAACCAATTGGCACCTTTCACAGGAGAACTAGAAGACGGAAAATATTACGATTATTTAATTACAAATTCTAAGCACATCACAAGTATTACTCATTTATACGATTCTATAGATGTGGCAGAGATAAGTGGTCATGCACTTTTCAAGAGGAAAGAAAGAGTGAAACTCTCTCCTTTTTATTCCGCGGAGAAGCATGCAGATAGTGAACAGAATGACGAATATTTTGAATTTATGCGTCAAGATTTTGATTCTATTGAAACAGATGGTTTAATGATTGGATTGGATATAGAATTACAATCTATGCGACATCCACTAAAGTCGCAATTGGTTGTAGAAGTGAAAGATAAAGCTACTGGCGAGCAATTAAGTAGAAGTTGGATGCACCTAAATTGGTTATCACCAATGACTGTTCGTAAAAACCCACTCATCAAGTCTTTTTATTTGCATAATTTTCCTAATTTTAAGGAGGTTGAAGTGATTGTGTATTTATGGAATATAGATAAACAACCTTTTACTGTTTATAAAGGGGAAGTTGAGGTTTTTAAGGTGATTGAGTAAGTTGTCTTAACGATAGCTTCTTCTCGATACAAATTTTATTTTCGCTAACGCTACAAAAAAATCCACTCGAAATGACAGGTTTGTAGTTTTGAAATAAAATTCTAGTTGTCAGTTCGACCTGTCCCGCTTTTTCGCGGGAGTTAAATAAATGACCGAAAGGGAGGTTATTTAGTATCGAGAATAAAAAGATAGATTGAGATAAGTAAGAGAAATAAATGTCAGAGGAATTAGAAGAAAATAACGAAGAGCAAAACCAAGAAAACCAAACGGAGGAAGCTAACGCGGGCCAGAATAATATTATCTCGGTTAGTGGAATGTACAAAGAGTGGTTTCTGGATTATGCTTCGTATGTAATTTTGGAAAGAGCTGTTCCTTCTCTAGAAGATGGGCTCAAACCTGTACAAAGAAGAATCCTCCATTCTATGAAAGAAATGGATGATGGGCGATACAATAAAGTTGCCAATATTATTGGTAATACCATGAAATATCACCCGCACGGAGACGCTTCTATTGGAGATGCCTTGGTACAATTAGGACAAAAAGAATTGCTGATAGACATGCAAGGGAACTGGGGAAATACGCTCACAGGTGACCGTGCAGCAGCAGCCAGATATATTGAGGCAAGATTATCCAAATTTGGATTGGAAGTGGTATTTAATCCAAAAACTACAGAGTGGATAAAATCGTATGATGGAAGAAACAAAGAACCGGTTAATCTTCCTGTAAAATTCCCATTGTTACTCGCACAAGGAGCAGAAGGAATTGCGGTAGGATTATCTACCAAGATTTTACCTCACAATTTTATAGAATTGATAGATGCTTCTATCAAAGTATTGCAAGGCAAAAGAATAAACATATTGCCCGATTTCTTGAATGGAGGAATGGCAGATTTCTCCAATTATAACGAAGGAATGAGAGGTGGAAAAGTGAGAGTGAGAGCAAAAATCCGTAAGGAAGATGCTAAGACTCTTGTAATTCATGAGATTCCGTTTGGAACCAATACGTCTAATCTTATTGACTCAATTCTTAAGGCAAACGACAAAGGGAAACTTAAAGTTAAAAAAGTAGAAGACAACACAGCAGCCGAAGTTGAGATTGTAATTCACTTACCTTCAGGAATATCGCCTGATAAAACGATTGATGCTTTGTATGCATTTAGTGATTGTGAAATTTCTATTTCGCCCAATGCGTGTATTATTGAGGATGAAAAACCTTTGTTTACCTCGGTAAATGAAATGCTTAAGATAAATACCAATGACACGGTTAGATTATTGAAAATGGAGCTAGAGATAAAACTCGCAGAGCTTCACGAACAATGGCATTATTCTTCTTTGGAGAAAATATTTATCGAGAATAAGATTTATATAGACTTTGATGGTAAAACGTATGAGGAAGCTATTGAGGTTACTCATAAATTATTGAAACCCCACATTAAACATTTGTTGCGGGAGGTAACTGACGAAGATGTAATCAGACTTCTTGAGATAAAAATGAGAAGAATTACCAAGCATGATGGTGATAAGGCAGATACCTATATCAGTTCACTTGAAGACCAGATTGCCGAAGTGAAAGATAAATTAGATAACTTAATTGAATATGCAATTGAGTACTTCAAAAACTTGAAAAAGAAATACGGAGAAGGAAAAGAAAGAAAGACAGAGATTAGAACTTTTGACCAAGTAGATAAATCCAAAGTGATCGTTTCTAATAAGAAATTGTATGTAAATAGGGAAGAAGGATTTATTGGGTATGGACTCAAGAAAGACGAGTTTGTTCAAGATTGTTCGGAGATTGATGATGTCATTGTTTTCCGAAGAGATGGGATGATGCAAGTGAGCAGAGTTTCTGATAAGATTTTTGTCGGTAAGGATATTCTGCATGTTGCGGTTTGGAAAAAAGGCGACAAGCGTACTATTTATCACATGATTTATCAAGACGGAAGTACTGGGCCAGCTTACATGAAACGATTTAATGTAACGAGTATCACTCGTGACAAAGAATACCCAATGACCAAGGGAACGAAAGGAAGTAAAGTGCATTATTTTACTGCAAACCCTAACGGAGAGTCAGAAGTTGTTCAAGTTGCTTTGAGGCCAAGGCCAAGTATCAAAAAATTGAAATTTGATATTGATTTTGGTGAGTTGATTGTAAAAGGAAGAAATAGTGCGGGGAACAGAGCTTCTAAATATTTGATAAGTAAAGTGCTGCAAAAAGAACAAGGAGATTCTACACTTTCTGCCCGTAAATTGTGGTATGATGATATTGTGCGAAAACTAAACGTGCAAGCACGAGGAGAATTACTTGGGGAATTTAAAGGAGAAGATAGAATTTTGGTAATCACCCAAGCCGGAGAGTACCGTTTGTATCCGTTTGATTTGAATATACATTTTGCAGAAGATATGATTCATATTGAAAAATGGAATCAAGCAAAACCTATGTCTGTAGTCTATTGGGATGGAGATAAAGAGAATTTTTATGTAAAGCGTTTCTTGCTGGAAGATTCTGACAAACCAGTAATTTTTATTTCGGAGCATCCAAAATCTTACTTGGAGATTGCATCCACAGATTGGAAACCTCTGGTGAATTTGCAGTTTGATGGAAGAGCCAACAAGCGAGATGACGAAGAAGTAAATTTGGAAGAATTCATTGCTGTGAAAGGAATGAAAGCTTTAGGAAATAGATTAACAACCTACAAGTTGAAATCTATTGATGTATTGGATCCAATTCCATACGAGCCAGAGCCAGAGGTGAAAGCAGAGGAAGTGGAAACTGAAGAAGAAAAGCCAAAAACTGAAGCTCCTAAAGTGAGAGAAGAAGGAGTGGATGAAGCGCCACCACCCAAAGGTATTGATGAAGATGGACAAGCTTCTTTGTTTTAATTGGCTATGAAATACCTTTTACTACTCAATAAAACCTTACTGAATATCACGTCATTTTTGGCTCCTAATTATTGTGGAAAATTGGCAGTTGATATATTTAGTAAGGTAAGAAGAAAGACCATTCGAGATCAAGAAAAACCTTTTTATGACCAAGCCAAGAAGTTTGAAGTAGCTAGAGAAGGTGAAAATGTATCTTGTTACGAATTGGGAAATCCTGATGGAAAACTCCTGTTCTTGGTTCACGGATGGGAAAGTAATCCTGGATGTTTTGTTCATTTTTTGCCTCATTTGTCAAAATACAGAATCATTGCATTTACTTTGCCAAGTCATGCGCACAACAAAGAAACTCACACCAATATGTACGAATGTAAAGACGCATTTAAACTTGTGTTGGAACACATAAAGCCTACTGAGCAATTTCATGTAGTAGCACATTCTTTAGGATCTTCGGTTACTACTTTTGCTCTTTCAGAAACCTCTTGTCAGGTTGATAAATTGGTGTTTTTATCCGCAAATAATAAGATTGAGCAAGTGTTTCAGGATTTTCAAACCTTACTAGGATTTAATGACAGAGTGTATCGATTGCTAGAAAAACGCATTGAAAAAATGGTAGGCGATAAGCTATCAGAAATGACCGTAGAGGAAAGATTGGAGAAAGTAAAATTCAATGAATTGTTGTTAATTCACGATAAATACGACAAGATAATCCGATACGAAAACTCAGAAGTTTTACATCAAAAGTTCAAAAACTCTCAACTTATTCCTTTCGAAAAAATTGGGCATTACCGAATGCTTTGGAATAAAAAAGTGCTGGGAGAAGTGCTGAGGTTTTAGCTTAGTTTTTGATTATAAGTTGAGCATTCGAATTTACAAGTAGCAAATAAATTCCAGCTTTTACTTTTTGTACATCAAGTACTAAAGATTTTGAAGGGTTTTGATTCCAAGAGGAGATTAGTTTTCCTTGCATGTCATACAAAGAGATGGTTTTAATTTCTTCTTCGGAAGTTATTCTAATTTGATTCGTAAAAGGATTTGGAAAAACGGATAGATTAATTAGTTGTTTTTCAATTAACGACATAGTATTTCCATTTCCTTCAATTGCTCCACAATCTGGAGAAGAATCTCTTGTATTTCCAAACAAATCTAGAGTAGGAGCAAAGCTCACATCTGCATTTCCTATTGCAGGAGAAGAATTTTGTAGTCCAAAATTAAAAGCAGAAGGATTGATGAATTTCGGATCTGAAATTTGGGTATTAATTTCAACACTTGTCACATCAGGATCGGTTCTCAGTGTTCCTCCGTTCATTCCAAAAATGAGATTGTCTTTCACTACTAATCCAGTGTTTCCTTTGGATGAAAGTGCAAAACCACCTACCGAATTATCGACCACAATTATGTTATTAATCATTCGCATCCCATCTCCATCACTTGAGCTTATTCCAATATTGTTGGCATTCTCCGAAGTATCTGTAACAGTCCCTGTGTAGGAATTCATGTAGCAGGTATTGTTTATAAAATCCATTCTGTCGCCATCATTGCTATGCACTCCACTAAATCCATTCCAGTAGCATAAATTGTTTGCAATCAGTATTCTGCCATGCAGCCATCCGTTACTTGCTTGATTTCTTTGCATAGAAATTCCTTTCCCCTCATCAAGATGTGGAGTAATTATAGTTTTGGTGGGAGCCCAAGAATAAACCTCATTGTAATTGTGGTGAACTTTATTTCTCTCAATCCATATTTTATAACCCGAAGTAGTGTCTGTGCTTTTTGCTTTGGTAACAACCAACCCATGAGTTCCAGAAAATGAACGCAGAGAATTGTAGTGAATTTCATTTTCTCTTATCCAAATATATTCACATTCGGATATTCTTAATCCTCCTCCTGGCATGTGATGAATGTTGTTGTTTTTGATATTAATGTGATGAACATTGCTCAAATACATTCCTCGAGTGTCTGTGTAAGAAGGTCGGTTTACGCTTCCCAAAAGAGGGAAAGTAGTAGCTGCAATCACAGCTTTTGAAGTCCCTGGTTGAACTCTATAAAGCACTTCACTCAGAGTGGGATTTTTTGGATCAACTGTAGTTGCATCCAAATACACAAATTGCACTGAAAAAGCTGTGGAAAGTGGAATTCTTATCACTTCTCCTTCTATTTCAAAACCAATAATATTCAGGTAAGACGAATTTTGTACTCTAAAAATATTACCTCCATCTCCGTGCAAAATAGTGGATGAATCATAGGGTAAAAATGTGATGTAGTTAGCTGCATTTCCATTGATGTTATTTAGAGAAATAGTATTTTCTCCGTGCCACAGATGCGCATCATTAATTGCCGAGAATGAATAAGATGTGTCGTAACTAGTATTTGTAAATTGTCCTATCAAAAAAACAGAATCACCAGGTGTCATTAGTCCATTGCTTGGTTTGGTGTATTTTTTTATCGTTTTAAAAGGGGTTGTAGGACTCAAACCATCATTGGAATCCGATCCAGTTTGTTGACTTATGTAATAATTAGTTTGCGAAAAGCTTGAAAAAGATAGGAGCAGAAGACTCGAGAATAAAATTTTATACATTGGTATATGACATTAGTTGAATAATCGGTTACGAAAACTAAGTGTTAAAGTTATAGTGTGGACATGATTTTTTAACTATTCCGATTTGTGAGTAATATTCCTCACAAAAAAGTAAGGTGACGAATTGAACAGATAAAATAGGTTTTGAGTTTTAAGGCTGCTGCTGATATTTTTTCTTACCACTAAATTTCAAAATCAAAAATCCTACAATTCCTGAAAGTACAGATCCTAAAATAACACCAACTTTGGCAGAATCGATACATTCGAAATTATCGAAAAAGGCCAGGTTCGCAATAAAAATTGACATGGTAAATCCCACACCCGCAAGAATTGCAACTCCTGCTATTTGCACAAAGTTTACGTTATCGGGCAATTCTGCAAGTTTTAGTTTTATGCTGAGGTAACTCATCAGGGTAATTCCAATTAATTTCCCTAAGAAAAGAGCTGTTACAATATTAAAAATGAGCGCCCAATCCAAATACATATCCATGCTAAATGCTACTCCGGCATTTGCCAGTGCAAAAACAGGCATAATGAAATAAGCAGACAAACTGTGGAGTTTGTGTTCCAAATGCTGTAACGGAGAATTAAATTTCTCTGTCAATTCATCCAAATTATCAATTTGTTCCAGTTGTTTTTTAGTTAGAATTGGGTTGTCTGGATTGTCATCTTTTGAAATTTCTTGGGAGATTTTTTCTAGTTCTGTTTCGAAGTTTTCTAATTGAATTTTCTTTCTGATAGGAATGGTGAACGCGATCAAAACTCCTGCAATTGTTGGGTGAATTCCTGCTTTTAGGAATAAATACCAAATAATAAGCCCCACGACCAAAGTAATGTATTTAAAATAATACCCTCGCCAAGAAATAAGGGAAAGGAATAAAAATAATCCCAAAGCATACATAATCAGAGTCCATTCGATACCGCCACTATAAAACAAGGCGATTACCAATATTGCTCCCAAATCATCTACAATGGCAAAAGCAGTTAAGAATATTTTGAGGCTTAAAGGAACACTTTTTCCTAATAGCTTGATGATTGCCAAGGTAAAAGCAATGTCCGTAGCCATTGGGATTCCCCATCCAGCTTGTGTTTCTGGGTTGGTATTGAGGATTAGAAAAACAGCTAAAGGAGCAAACATTCCGCCAATTGCTGCAAATAGGGGAAAGGTAGCTTTTTTGATCGTGTTAAGTTCTCCAATTAATAATTCTCGTTTGATTTCGAGCCCGATTAGCAAAAAGAAAATTGCCATCAATCCATCATTTATCCAAAGAATTAGAGGTTTTTTGAGTTCAAAACCTTCAGAGGAGATTCCTATTTTAAAATTCCATAAATCGGTATAGCTCTCTGCCAAAGGTGAATTTGCCCAAATCATTGCCAAAATGGTTGCTGAAAACAGCAAGATTCCACTAAAACTTTCAATTTTTACAAATTTTTGGAAGGGAGAAATTACGTATTGTTTTATCATAATAATTTGGTTTAGAAAGTACAAGGTAATAATTGAACCCGTATTTTTCTAACTAACCGCAAAATTTTAAGAAAATTTGATTTCTGTTTTTACCATTTTGAAAATGGATTAGCAATCAATTGAGAATTGAAATATTTTGATTCGCTTGTCACCTCTTTTGCAATCCAATCGGGAATTTTAAAGGACTCGTTTTCTTCAGTCAATTCTATTTCAGCTACTGTTAATCCTTTGTTCTCTCCGTCAAACACATCTATTTCCCAAGTATGCTTTTCTCTCTTCACTAAGAACCGTGTTTTTTCAATGATTGGTTTTTCGCAAAGTTGGATTAGTTCTTCAGCTTCTTTCAATGGAATTTCATATTCAAATTCCTTTCTCACACTGCCTTTGTTTTTACTTTTTATGGTCAAAAATCCTATATTGTTGGTAATTCTAATTCTCACAGTTCTTGCTGGATTAGAATTAAGATAGCCCTGAACAATTTTATTCTCAGAAGTAACTTCACTTTTCCAAGAGTTGTTTTTCAATAAGTATTTTCGTTCTATTTCTTGTGGCATTTTTTACAAAATATCGTTCAATGATTCAACCTTCAAAGGATTCACAGAATTAAATCCTTCTCCATACTTCACTCCAATAGTTCGGCCAAATTGCCTTGCTCTTCCATCCAAAAAATCCATAAATTCTTGGCTAGAAATTGGAGTTTGTGGTTCTTTACTTTCAGGATTATAAAATTGGGACGAGTAAGCCAAAATCGATTTCATTTTGTCTTCCATTTCACTTGTAATGTCAATCACAAAATCAGGTTCAATGTATTCATCTTGAATGTAATGGAATACTTGTCTGGGTCTCCATTTTTCTTGAGATTTTCCATCTAATTTCGTTTCAATTTTCACCAATCCAGATAAAAATGCAGCTCTTTTCAACAATTCGCTTCCTCTTCCATGATCTGGATGTCTGTCTGTGATTGCGTTACACAACACAATTTCGGGTTGGTATTTTCTAATCATTTCCACAACTCGTAAAAGTGATTGTTCATTTATTTCAAAAAAACCATCACCCAAATTCAAGTTTTCACGAATCGAATTACCAATTATCTTAGTGGCATTTGCAGCTTCTTGATAGCGCAGTTCTCGGCTTCCACGAGAACCCAATTCACCTTCTGTAAGGTCGATAATTCCGACTTTACTTCCGTTTTTGATATGTTTTATTAATGTTCCGCTACAAGCAAGTTCAATATCGTCAGGATGTGCGGCAAAGGCTAAAATGTCTAGTTTCATGATTAAAAAGTCAATTAATTAAATATTCTTTATAAATATTTGAGGGTTAAAGATAAATGAAATATTCTTTAAAAAGTAAAATAATAAACCACAACAAACCAATGATTTGAATCAATTTCCATGCTTTTGATTGTCTGTGATTTCGAGAAAAATACCTTAGGATAATCACAAGAGTGAGAAATGGAAGGAGCAAACCGATAGAGAAGGGAACCAAGGCTCTGAGTGTTGTGAAATATTTCACTTCTGCAATGCTCATCCCCATTAGCGGACCTGTGTTGGAGAAGGAACAGAAAAGAAGATGCAGACTTAAGAATAAAACTAAAAGATATCTATACTGCATCAAGACACATGAGTTTTTAAAAATCTCCCAAATTGTGACCCCAATAAGTAACGTAACAACAATGGGAAAAAGTGCAATATAATAAATGGAATAATCTAGTAACAAATACGTTACTTCCTTATTGTAAGTGAATGTTAGAGATAAAACTACAAAAAGAGCTATTACAAAAATGGTGTATAGTTTCAGATTCGATTTGAAAGTATCTAAATTGTTTTCGAGTCTCAATTGCAAAAAGGAGTGCAAAAATAGCAATGGAAAAACTGGTGGTGTCATCACTGCCATTAATCCAAAATAAAATCCTATCAATTCCATAGTTTAATATTTTTCATCCAATGACGAAACGGTCTTTGGTTTTACGGGAAGTTCAACTTTCTTTTTAATTACAAAATAAGTTGCTATTGAAAGCAAGCAATATCCCAAGAAGAAATAAATTCCTAGCAAAGTGCTACTTTCCGTTTTCATCCCCACATTAAGGTTGTTGAATGACAAAAATGCTAAAAAGCTCGAGGCAACAAAGACGTCAGCCATACTGTATTTTCCAATGTAAGAAGCAATTTTCAGTAGTTTGGATTTTTGATTCCATTTTTTTGAGCTCAAAAAGAAATAGAATACTCCCAATTTAGAAAATGGAAAAATGATACTGAAGAGTAAAATGGCGATTCCCACTGTGAAGTTGTTTCCTGCAAAGAGTGTCTGGATGAGACTAATTATAGATTTACATTGATAGAAAAAGTACATTTTTCCGTCAAAAGTTTTGGAAACAATGCTCATGTCTATTGATCTATCTTGCATGTAGGCGCCAATTTCGATAAAGGGAATCGAGATTCCTATGCAAAGTAATACCAAAGAAATGTTGAGAATGACCAACCCAAATTGATTGATTGAAGTTTTGTTTTTTAGGTAAAAGATTAAAAACAAAAATCCGTAGACTAAAATGCTGATCCAACTAAAGATTCCAAAATAAGTGGCGTTTTTTTTCGCTTTCAATGCTTTTTTTAGGTGAATCATGGCATTTGCTCTGGAGGTTTTCCATTCTTGAGGATCCATGTAGTCTTTGTAATCCATGAGGCTTGTTTCGTAGTTCAACTCACTGGTATAAGCCAATTTATACCGCATGTATTTGTCCAAATTAGTCTTAGTAGAAACTCCCAAGTAAATGTTAATTCCAAAGAAAACCAGACCCAAAATGATAAATAAATTTCTATTCATGTTGTGTTTTACTTCCGTTAATAATTCCTTTTTCTGACAACAGAATGGCTATTTTTTTTGTGCTTTCAAAATTAGAAAACACAATAATCATCATAACGGTAATAGGCACAGAAAGCACCATTCCCACAACACCCCAAATTACTCCCCACACACTAAGCGAGAGAATAACTACCAAAGAACTGATGTTCAGTGAATTTCCCATCATTTTGGGTTCCAAGAAATTACCAACAAATAATTGAATAAACCCAACAAGGATTAGTACGTAGAAAAATGGCATGAAATCGCTTCCTCCATATTGAATTAGAGCCATAATAGCCGGAAAAATCGTGGCAATGAGCGAACCAATAGACGGAATGTAATTGAGAATGAAAATACAGAATGCCCAAAAAATTGCAAAGTCAATACCAAGAGCAAGTAATGCTATGTAGCTGAGAATTGCTGTGATTAAACTAAGTAATGTTTTGATTGCAATGTATTTGCCAAGTGAAAAGTCTATTTTATACAAAAGGTTGTTTATTTTTTCATAATCGTCAGGGGTAGAGTAAATAGCCTTGAGTTTCCGAGAAAAGGTACTTTCTTCCATTAAGAGAAACAGCAAGTAAAGCAGAATCATAAAAGCGTTCGAAAATAACTCGCTCACGGAGTCCAAGAAAATTCTGATGAGGGATTGAAAATCAAGTTCTCCACTGTATTGATTTACTTTTTCACTAATGTTGAAACCAAAACTTGATTCAATATTTTGTGCAATTTTATCCAAATTCATGCTATATTTTGGAAGTGCTCCACTTAGTTTATTGGCGTTTTGAATAAGTAGACTAGTTACAAGGCCCAAAATTAAAATCAAAAAAACTGTGGCTACAATAGTTTTGACCCACTTTTTTATTTTTGTTTTTATCCAGTGGGATTTATCCATAAACTCTCTAAATTCTTTGATTAGAAACCAAAGAATTATTGCCAAGATGAGCGGAAGGATAATAGATTGTGCTTTAATTAGAATCAGCACCACAAGAAAAATAATGAACAATATTCCCGCAATTTTTTGTAATTTCATATCGATTTTAATAAGATTCTTAAATGTACACAAGAATTCTGGAATTTATAAATAATTAAGCCATTCTCAGTTGAAAAAATTTGATATCCCCTCGCAATATAAATCATCAATTATTGCCGAAATAAAGGCAAAGAGAAAAGAATCTGATAGGATGAAAAAGGATTTTTCTCCTTCTAAGCTCCAATTTGACAAAGTAGAATTTGTTTTGGCTCGTCATTTCGGGTTTTGCTTTGGTGTGGAAAATGCAGTAGAAAAAGTATATACTATTTTGGATACTTATCCAGATAAAAACATTTATTTGTTAAGTCAAATGATCCACAATCCTACTGTGAATGAAGATTTGCTTGAGAGAGGAATAAAATTCATCATGGATACCAAAGGAAATCAAAACATTCCTTGGGAGGAAGTAACAAGCGAGGATATTGTGATTATTCCTGCTTTTGGCACAACTCTTGAGATTGAGAATATATTGAAAGAAAAGAACATTGAAATAGAAAACTACGACACGACTTGTCCATTTGTAGAGAAGGTATGGAACCGATCAGAAAAGCTTGGGAAAGATGATTATACTATCATTATACACGGAAAGGCTGCTCATGAAGAAACTCGTGCAACTTTTTCGCATAGCAGTGAAGGTGGAAAGACCGTGATTGTGAAGAACATTGAAGAAGCAAGAATGTTGGCGCAGTTTGTTGACAAACAGCTTCCAAAGGAAGAGTTTTATGAGTTTTTTGCGGGAAAATTTTCCGAAGGTTTTGATCCGGATGTAGATCTTGAAAGAGTAGGAGTGGTGAACCAAACAACAATGCTTGCAAGTGAAACGCATGAAATATCTCAGTATTTTAAAGATAAAATGATTGCAATTTATGGAGAAGAAAATTTGAAAGCCCATTTTGCTGATACAAGAGATACTCTTTGCTATGCTACCAATGACAATCAGAAAGCGACTTTGGAACTAATGAAGGAGGATGCAGATTTTGCAGTTGTCGTTGGAGGTTATAATAGCTCAAATACAATGCATCTAGTCGAGTTGTTGGATCAAAAATTCAAAACTTATTTTGTGCAAAACTCCAATAGAATTGAAAGTAAGAGTTGTATAAATCACTTTGATATTCATCAAAAACAGGAACTAACTTCTAATTTTGTGAGTAATTTAGAGAAGGAAAAGTTAAAAATAATTATCACTTGTGGGGCATCTTGTCCAGATAGTGTTCTGAATCAGGTGATAGAAAAAATAGTGAAAGTGGTAAATGAATAGAATAAAATTTAACATAGGAATTACATTACTATTGGTCCTCCTTTTTGCTAACGCAAGTGCAGGAGTTCAGGCAATATTCAGTTACAAGCAATTTCAGGTGCCCAATAAAGGAATCTATATTGAAACTTATTTGTCCTTTGTCTCGGCTTCTTTGAAATACAAAAATGCAGAAAGCGACAAATTGCAAGCAAATTTACTCGTAACTCAAATTCTTAAAAAAGAGGGAGAAGTAGTTGATTTTAAAAAATACAAAGTGTTAGGACCTGTTTTGGTGGATAGCATTGCTGTAGATTTCAAGGATCAGAAAAGGTTCTTTTTGGAGCCGGGCGAATATGAAATGGAGGTCACAATCAAAGATTTGAAAAATCCTGACCCAGGACATTCTGTAACGCGCAATAAAATTTCTATCAAACCTTATTCAAAGCAAATTAATTTGTCTGACATTGAATTGGTGGATTATTTGGAAAAGACAAAAGAGAAAAATCAATTTTCGAAATCTGGCTACGATATTTATCCCAAGGTCTCCAATTATTTGCCTACGGACGTAAGTAAGTTGGTTTATTATTTGGAGCTATACAATAAGAGTATTCCTCAAAAAGTATTGGTAAAGCAATACATAGAGACTTATTATGGAAATAAATTATTGCCTTCTTTTTTGAAAAGATCAGTCAAAAATATGGGAGAGGTAACTCCGATTCTCAATTTATTTGACATCACAAAATTACCTTCAGGAAATTACAATTTGGTAGTAGAAATAAGAGATTCGCTCAATCAGCTCATTGTTTCTGATAAGGTTTTTCTGCAAAGAGTAAATGCCGAAATGGAGGAAAAACAAATTGTGAGTTTGGAAAAAAATGAACAGCAATTGACGTATGATTTACAAAAAGATTCGATCAATTATTTTCTAGAATGCCTTGTACCAATTGCTAGTTCGAGAGAATATAAATTGTTGGCAGGAAAAAAAACAAAACTGACCTACGAGCAAAAAGAACGATATTTTGTGAATTTTTGGCAAAACAGGCATGGCAAAAATGCTATTCCCGAATGGAACAAATACCGTGAATTAATTGCGGAAGTTGACAAATTGTTTGGAACAAGAGTGAAAAGAGGGTACGAAACCGATATGGGAAGAGTCTACTTAAAATACGGAAAACCAAGTGACGTAATTGACAAAAGAAATGAGCAAGGAACTTATCCGTATGCGATTTGGCATTATTACAAAACTAACATGAGGTCTAATGTCATTTTTGTTTTCTATCAATCTACTGCAGCTGCAGAAGATTTTGAATTGATTCACTCCGACATGCAGGGAGAATTGAATAATTCTAACTGGAAATTATTGATTAACAATAGAGTAGGAGGAGGAGATAATAGATTAGACGAGGATGAACGAAGAATGAGGTAAACAGGTTTAATTCACTGCTTTCAATCCCAAGCCATTTCCTATGTTGAGCATAAACGCAAAAGCTTCATCATAATCGTTTTTAATCGTTCCTTCTAGAATAGCCTCTTTGATGTCGTTTTTTATCTGCCCTACTTCATAGCAAGGTTTAAGTCCAAAAGTTTTCATGATTATATCGCCAGAAATAGGAGGCTGCCAATCTCTTATTTTATCACTTTCTTCTATTTCAGCAATCCTTTTTTCGACTTTGTCAAAACGCTCCAAATACAACTTTACCTTATTTGGATTTTTAGAGGTAATATCAGCACGGCAGAGAGTCAACAAATCATCAATGTCATCACCTGCTTCAAACAATAATCTTCTGTATGCTGAATCTTTTGCGTTTTTATTGGTCAAAGCAATAGGGCGCAAATGAAGAAATACCATTTTTCGCACGTAATGCATTTGATTATCAAGCGGTAATTTCAGTCTTTTGAATTCTGGTCGCACCATTTTAGAGCCCACTACTTCGTGACTATGGAAAGTCCAGCCGACTCTTTTATCAAATCTTTTTGTGTTGGGTTTTGCAATATCATGCATAATTGCCGACCATCTCAACCATAAGTTATCAGTGTTTGGAGCAATGTTATCTAATACTTCTAACGTGTGGTAAAAATTATCTTTGTGGCTCTTTTTGTCTCTCGTTTCCACTCCAATTAATTTTGTCATGGTAGGGAAAATAATATCAAGTAATCCAGTGTTGTATAGCAATTTAAAGCCTACCGAAGGAACTGGCGACATGATGATTTTATTCAGTTCGGTTGTGATTCTCTCTTGAGATACAATATCTATTCGGTCTTTGTTTTCGCGAATTGCATTTAAGCTCGTAAAGTGAATATTAAATCCTAATTGAGAAGCAAATCTGATTGCTCTCATCATTCGGAGAGGATCATCCGAATAGGTAATTCCTGGTTCTAGAGGTGTTTTTATCAATTTGTTTTTCAAATCTTCCACTCCGCCAAATGGATCAACTAAATCTCCAAAAGTACTTTTTGCAAGGCTTATCGCCATTGCATTCATTCTAAAGTCTCTTCTTTTTTGGTCGTCCTCAATAGTTCCATCTTCAACTGTTGGCTTTCTGGAATCACGGTCGTAGGATTCTTTCCTGGCACCTACAAACTCTATTTCAAAGCCATCTTCTAGCTTAATCATTGCTGTTCCAAAGCTTTTGAAAACACTTACTTTAGAGGCTTTTACTTTTTCTGCAATAGCTTCAGCAAGTTCAATTCCACTTCCCTCAATTACAATATCAATATCTTTGCAAGGTCTTTCTAGCAATAAATCACGCACAAATCCTCCAATAACAAAAACTTTCTCGTTGGGAGCAGTTTCCATGATAGTAGTGAAAATGGGATGTTTAAGTTTATCCCTAAGATTTTGATTTTCCATTAATTGAGTAGAATATTATTTTCTGATCAAAGTGAAAGTGCCATCCAAATCGATTTTCATAATTGTAGACGATTTGGTTTTAAGTTTCACTTTGTCAGGCAAATTTACGATATAATCAACACCCTCCAAAATTCTTTTGTCGATTTCGGCAAAGTTCATTGGAGTTTTTTTATCCGAAATGTTGGCAGAGGTAGAAACTATTGGTTTGCCAAATTTTCTGATCAAATCATGGCAAAAACCTTCTTTCACAATGCGAATTCCTATCGATTTATCTTCCGTTAATAGGTTAGGAGCCAAATTATAACCTTCGGAATAAATAACTGTAGTTGGTTTTTCTGCGAGATCAACAATGTCCCAAGCAATGTCAGGAATTTGCCTCACATATCTATTTAGTTTCGTGTCTTTTTCTAGTAACACAATCATGCTTTTTGAGGCTTCCCTTTGCTTTAGCTCATATATTTTTTGAACTGCTTCTGGATTTGTGGCATCACACCCCAATCCCCAAATAGTGTCAGTTGGGTAGAGAATAATTCCTCCATTTCGTAAAATTTCTATGGCTTCTTGCATTGTTTTTTTATAATAATCAAAGGTATTAAAACTAAAAAGTTTAATCAAGAGGTTATTTTAGATTTAAAAGACGATTTATTAAAACTTTTCTCAATAATTTTTACAGGATCTTAGAGTAAGAGTATTATTTTTTTATTTACGGCAGATTGTCATTCCCATGAAAATGAGAATCTTAACCTAGTAATAACTAACTTTGAATATGAATCAGTATTTTGTTTACATAATGTCAAGTCCAAATAAAAACTCAATTTATATTGGTGTAACAAATGATTTACAGAAAAGAGTAATCCAGCATAAAAGTAAAACTATTAATGGATTCACTTCAAAATACAATTGTGTTCATTTGGTTTACTTTGAGTCATTTAATGAAATTAGTAAAGCTATAGCCCGAGAAAAACAACTTAAAAAGTGGAATAGAAAATGGAAAGAAGAATTGATTTTTACTACGAATAAAGATTGGTTGGATTTGGCAGAGTTGTGGTAGTTAGAATTCTCGTGTTAAGATTTCCGATTTCTCGGAAATGACATAGACTGTTTATTAAATTCAGTATTTCATTTAAATAAAGAAAGGTTTATTTAATTTTGTAACCATGAAACAGACAGAAAGAAATATAAAACTTATTTGGGATTTTAGAGGAGAAGATGGCTTTGAAACAGCAAAACATCATGAAATTCATTTGAAACAATTCGCAGAAAAAGAGAAAATTCCTGTAGTTGAATCTGGATGTGAAAAGCTACAAGAGCTTCATTCTGTTGCTTTTATAACAGTTTCAGAACAGTTTATGAAGATTGTGAGAGATGCCTTAATTCCGCACAGAGGAGAAATCGCAGAATGACCCTAAATACGGTTTAAAATAAATAGGTATATAATTGGTTTATAATATTGGTTCTTTTATATTTGCAACCTTAGAAAAAAAGCAAAATTTAAATAAAATAACTATGCAAAATAGAACGATTATATGGGTTTTTACCATATTATTATCATTAGCCTGTCTTTACCAACTTTCTTTTACTTGGGTAACTAGTGGAGTTGAGTCATCAGCAGACGCATTTGCGACTTCAGAGGCAAACCAATATTTAAACGCAGATGGTTCTGCAATTGGTGATTCCTCAATCATCAAAGTAGGAAACAAAGTATTTCCTGTGTCTACTGAAGAGGAAGTTTCTACTTACAAAACTGCTGTAGCAGAAAATTACTTGGTAGAAAAAGCAAACCAACCTGCTTATCCTCTGTTTGGTCAAACATACAAGGAATGTAAAGATAACGAACTTGCAAAAGGGCTTGACCTTGAAGGAGGAATGAGTGTAACGCTTGAGGTTTCTATTCCAGACATGGTAAGAAATCTAGCTGGACGATATGCCAAAAAACCTAGTTTTGCAAAGCCATACGAAGCAGCTTATGCAGCCTTCACTTCTAAAGATAACGAGGCTCAATTCATTGATTTGTTCGAAGCGAAGTACAAAGAAATGAGTGGTGACGATAACTTAGCTAACGATTTCAAATTCAAAAATGAAAACGGAGACAAGTTGACAAACATCTCAAACGAAGAGGTTTTCGCTATTTTGAGAGAAAAAGCAGTAAGTGCATTGGACAAAACTGAAACAGTTATTGGATCCAGAGTTTCTGGTTTGGGATTATCTCAACCAACTATTCAAAAGAATAAATCTAAAGGGACAATTACCATTGAACTTCCTGGTGTGAAGGATAAAGAAAGGGCAAGAAAATTATTGCAATCGACTGCACAACTTGAGTTTTGGGAAACTTTTAACAACACTGAAATTGGAAATGGAATCTACGAAAAAGTAAATGACATATTAAGTAGAACAATGTTCCCTGGTTATTTGGATTCTGTAGAGAAAGCTCTTGCAGATACAAACAAAACAAACGATACAGATACAACAAACGCAAATCTTGCAACTCTTGAAGAAGATGCGGATGATACAACTGATATGTTCTCTGATTCTGCTGAAGAATTTAATCCAGTAGCAGATTTAACTGTGGATGAGCAGCAAGAAGTATTCAGAAAAACAAGCCCATTGTCTGCTTATTTGTACCCAAATGCAAACCAAGAAAACCAATGGAATGAAGGACCAGTTTTAGGTTATGCAAAATTAACTGACACTGCAATTATTGATTCTTTTTTGAGCCAACCATACGTTCAAAATGAATTGAATGCAATTTCAAGAGATTTGATTTTCATGTGGGAATCAAAATCTAGTTTTTCAACAACAGAAGGAACTCCTTTATTGAACCTTTACTTAGTGAAGAAGACAAAAAGTGGAATTCCTGCTTTGGATGGAGAAGAAGTAGAAAGCGCAAGACAAGATTTTGATCCTATTAACAGAAAGCCAATGGTTTCTCTTCAGTTTAAAAGTGCTGGGGCAGTTGCTTGGGGAGATTTGACTGAGACTAGTTTCAAACAAAATACTGGAATCGCAATTACATTAGATAACAAAGTATTTTCTGCACCAATCGCATCTGGAAAGATTGATGGAGGAAGCACGCAAATTACTGGAGGAAGTTTTGCAGGAGCAAACGGAATCGCAGAAGCATCTGATTTAGCAAATATTTTGAAAGCGGGAGCTTTACCAGCACCAGCAAAAATTGTAGACGAATCGATAGTTGGTCCAACACTTGGAGCTGAAAACGTGAGCGCAGGGCTTTGGTCATTTGCAGGAGCATTGTTATTGGTATTGCTTTACATGATTTTTTACTACGCAAAAGCTGGAGCTGTTGCAGATATCGCTTTGATTGCGAATATCTTCTTCATCTTTGGAACTCTTGCATCTCTTGGAGCTGCATTGACACTTCCTGGTATTGCAGGTATTGTATTGACAATTGGTATGTCGGTTGATGCTAACGTTCTTGTATTTGAAAGAATACGTGAAGAACTTAGAAAAGGATTAGGAAAAAGACAAGCAATTGATGAAGGATACAAAAAAGCATTGTCTGCAATTTTGGATGCAAACATTACTACATTATTGACTGCAATTGTTCTTGGGTATTTTGGAACAGGAGCAATTCAAGGATTCGCAGTGACTTTGATCATTGGTATCTTTACTTCTTTGTTCTCTGCATTGATTATCTCGAGATTGATTTTCAGTTACATGACAGAGAGAAAGAAAGATATTTCTTTTTCTACAAGTATTACAAAGAACTTATTTTTGAACTTGACTATTCCTTTCATTAAGAAAAGAAAAATATTCTACATCATTTCGGGAGTAATTATCGCTATCGGAATCTTCTCTTTTGTGACTCGTGTGGATGCAAATGGAGAAAGTGCACCACTAGATTTAGGTGTGGAATTCACAGGAGGTAGAACATATAAAGTGAAATTTGATGATGCTGTGAACTTGCAAGATGTGAGAAACAACTTAGCAATTAGTTTCAAAGATGAGCCGGAAGTAAAGAAAATCGATAACGATTACAAAGCCTTGATTACAACTCAATTTATGTTGAGCG
The DNA here is from genome assembly GCA_039770535.1 of Flavobacteriales bacterium. Classification (GTDB taxonomy): domain Bacteria; phylum Bacteroidota; class Bacteroidia; order Flavobacteriales_D; family CAJJDF01; genus CAJJDF01. The sequence goes on along the minus strand of JBDMYC010000016.1, from coordinate 4,550 downwards.
ACAAAACTTCTGAAGGTTCTGCAATTGTTGAGGCTGCTTTAGCTGAGGGGTTAAAAGACATTAGTAAGTTTGAAATTTTGGAGTCGAGACAAGTTGATCCGCAAGTTTCATCTGAGTTTAAAACCTCTTCTATTTATGCAATTACATTCTCATTGCTAATTATCTTCTTGTACATTGTGTTCAGGTTTAGAAAATGGCAGTTTGGACTAGGAGCATTGGTAGCAATGGCTCATGATGTACTAATCGTATTGTCATTATTCTCACTTGGTTGGGGAAGATTCCCATTTGCAATGGAAATAAACCAAGCGTTTATTGCAGCAATACTGACAGTGGTTGGTTATTCAATTAATGATACCGTGGTAGTATTTGATAGAATAAGAGAATTCTTAACTGAGAAAACGAGAGGGAACTCTGAAGAAGTAATTAATACTGCACTTAACTCAACATTGAGTAGAACTGTAAATACCTCGGTAACTACATTCTTGGTGTTGTTAATCATCTTTATCTTCGGAGGAGATTCTATTAAGGGAATGACATTCGCATTGATGATTGGTGTGGTTGTAGGAACTTATTCTTCTTTGTGTATCGCAACTCCAACTGTAGTTGATTTCTCAAAGAAATATGATTTATCGAACAAGAAAAAGCAGTAAGCTTTAATCAAAATTAATTTTAAAGTCTCTTTCGAAACCAATCGAAAGAGACTTTTTTTTGCCTCATAGTTACCTGATTTTGGTCTTAATTTTAGCAAAACATTTATTACCTTAGTGGTGTAATACTAAGTATAATTTTCACTTCATTGATGATAAACACGGCACAAACTTTACTTTTCTTGAATATGAGTGGAGGAGAAATTTTTCTTGTTTTTCTCTTTATTCTTATTTTTTTTGGAGCAGAGAGCATTCCAAAAATTGCAAGGCAGTTTGGTAAAATTATGTACCAAGTGAAAAATGCTACAGATGATATCAAAAGAGATATCAAAGAATCGACTGATAATTTTAAGAAAGAAATTATGGATCAAGCGGATATTTCTAATCCAGTTGCTGACATAAAGAAAGAGCTGATGGATGGAAATTCAATTCCCAATCCAGTGAAAGACATAAAAAAAGAGATTGACAACTCCACAAACGGAATTAATTTATAACTATGGGAATGGATATTTTTTGGTTAGTTCTAGGGTTGGCAATACTGATCTTCAGTGGTGATTATTTAGTAAAAGGAGCAGTGGGAATTGCAGAAAAATTTAAGATTTCGCCCCTGGTAATCGGTATGACAGTTGTTTCTTTTGGTACTTCTGCACCTGAATTATTTGTGAGTGTGCGAGCAGCACTGGATGGTTCCCCAGATTTAGCAATAGGAAACGTAATCGGGTCCAACATTGCAAACATTGCTCTAGTCTTGTCAATCACTGTGCTCATCTTTCCAATTTTGGTCGATCGAAATTCTAAAATCATAGACTGGCCAATGATGATGTTTTCCAGTATATTATTTTATGTTTTTGCTTTAGATGGAACTATTAATTCTCTTGAAGGTGGAATTCTTTTCGTATTGCTTATTATTTTCACAGTGTTATTGATCAGAAATTCAAGAAAACTGAATTTAAATACAGATGATGACATTGACGGAACACCTTCAAATATGCCACTGACTTTGTTCTTTCTTATCGGAGGATTAATTGGACTCAAGTTCGGAGCAGATTGGTTTGTGGATGGAGCAAAAGGAGTCGCTAAATCATTCGGAATGTCTGATAAGGTAATAGGAGTAACCATAGTTGCTTTTGGCACTTCAGTGCCGGAATTAGTAGCTTCGGGAGTAGCAGCCTTTAGGCAGCAAACTGACATCTCATTAGGAAACTTGGTTGGATCCAATATTTTTAATGTGATGATTGTAATTGGAGTTACTGCCATGATAATGCCGATACAAGTTGCAGAAAGCGCAATGAATTTTGATATGTATTGGATGCTGGGTATTGCTTTAGCTCTTTTTCCTCTTATGTTCATTGGGAAAAAAATGGGAAGACTGCATGGATTAATTCTTCTTGCAGCATACATTACTTATATCACAATGAATTTGCAAGCTGTTTAAGAAAGCTCGTTAATAATTCGTAATACCTGTGGAATCACTAATTCATCTCCCGAGTTATCGATTACAAAGTCCGCTAGTTCCGTTTTGCTCTCTTCGCTCCATTGATTTTTCATCCTAGCTATAATCGCCTCACGATCTGTATTATCGCGTCTTATAAGTCGATTAATACGCATTTCTTCTGGGGCAGAAACTAGTATCACTTTATCTAAGGATTTGTATATGCCGGTTTCAAATAGAATGGCAGCCTCTTTCAGGACAAATGAAGTAGTTTGTTGATTAGTCCATTCTTCAAAATCCTTTCCCACAGCTGGGTGGATTATAGAGTTTAATAATTCAAGTTTTTCTGGATTATTGAATACAACAGATGCCATTCTTTGTCTGCCCAATCCCGAAGAAGTATAACTTTCAGCTCCAAATGATTCTGTAATTGAATTGATTATTTGCTCGTCCGTATTAATCAGTTCTTTTGCCCTTGTATCAGAATTATAGACGGGATAACCCATAGATTCAAATACTTTGGCAATAGTCGACTTTCCCGAACCTATTCCGCCAGTGATTCCTATGAGTTTCATTGTGTTTTATTTTTTATAGGAATTAGAGTTCGAGTCATTTAAAAAAGCGTTAGTTTTTTAAGAATGTATCAAGAACAAATTCCTTTGGTAGAAAATATTTATTTTCTACCACTTTGTTGCTGGTGAGCAGTAAAATCAGAGATAATTGCTGTTCTTTCAATTTTCAATACACTTCCGTCTTCTACTTTGATAATAAGAGTAGTTTCTTGAATAGACTTGATAACACCATGAACTCCGCCAATAGTTACAATACTATCCCCAGCTTTCAGAGACTCTCTAAAAGATTTTAATTCTTTTTGCTTCTTCAATTGTGGACGAATGATGAAAAAGTAAAATACTCCTATCATCAAAACCAACATAAGTATTGTTGACATTCCACTTGTTCCCTCCGCACCTTGAGGTGCCATCATAAATATTGAATTCATCATTTTTTTCTTTTTTTAGTAAAATTTATCGGGTCCCACAACCTTTCCTTTTAGTTTGATAATTGTATTCGTGGGAAAAGTATTCGCTACTATTGTTAATGTTTTGTCAGAATTGCCAGGAAATCCTTCCGAGCTAAAAACTGCATCTATGTATCCTTTTTCTCCTTTCAAGATTGGTTTTCTTGTGTAATCTTTAGAAGCCGTGCATCCACAAGTTGCATCTACTTTGGCAATCAAAAGCGGAGTATTTCCTGTGTTGGTAAAAACAAACCTGTGCGTTACAACTGCTCCTTCAATGATAGTCCCAAAATTATATTCTGTTTCTTCTAATTCAATCACAGCTGGGTTGTCGATATCGATCAAGTCAGTGAAATTGTCATCATTTAGTTCTTCATTTCCACAGGAAAGAAAGAAAGGTAAAATGAAACAGAGTAGAAGAAGCTTTTTCATATACAATTGGTTTGCAGTTATTTTTGTATGGACTTATTGATCAATCCTCTTCCAGCTTTGTTGATTTTTCCATCATTTTTTAGCTGGTTGAAAATTTTGTCTAGGATTCCATTAATAAACCCTTTACTTTTTGGCGTACTGTAGTATTTTGAGATTTCAATGTACTCATTCATAGTCACTTTTACAGGAATTGAAGGAAAGTCTAAAGCTTCCACAATAGCCATATTCATCAAGATCACATCCGTTTTGGCAAGTCTATCGACATCCCAGTTTTTCGTTTGAGTACTAATGAGTTTTTCTAACTCATTTTCTTTTAACACTACATTTCTGAAGAGTAATTTTGCATATTTTTCGTCATCTTCATCTTTGAAGAGTGGAGTTAATGTCTCAAAGCCAGAGTCATTTTCATCCATTCCTTCTAGAGTTTTTATGGTTGCAAGTGCAACAATATCTAGATCGTCATTCCAAAAAATACTGCTATCTTCTAAAACTTCGTGCAGCAGTTCATTGTTTACGATATACGTTTTGAAAATACTCACCAAAAAGTTTCTGTCTTCGGCAAAGTTATCTGCTCCGCTATTCATGTAGCCACTGTACTCTGGAGATTTTTTGATCTCCATGTAAGTCTGGCTAATCACACTAAATGCAGCATCTGTTCGCCACATTACCTTCATGTTTTCAATGTCCTTTTGCAATTGTGTGTTTTGACTTAACAAAGTGAAAAGCCTATTGTTTACAAATTTCAAATTAGGATTTAAGTCATCTTCAGTTGGTAGATTTTTTGTCTTTGCATTTTCAATTTTTTCCTCAGCAAGCTGATGGATTTCGTGAAAAACAGACAAGCAAGTGATATACAGTTCGTATACTTTTTTCAAGCTAAACATTAATTCTCTTTCACCTTTATCCAGTTCCTTATTGTTAGAAAAGATGTAGGCGTATAAGGCCAAGAACGTTTTTATTCTAATATGTCTTCTTGATAGCATTAAAGTGATAGTTTTATTTTTCCTATTGCTTCTATTCT
>JBDMYC010000015.1:0-24193 GCA_039770535.1 Flavobacteriales bacterium | reverse complement strand
CCAAAAGATATTTGGCTAAATGTTTCTGGGTAAGTCAACATTTCATTGTGATTCAATTTCACAATAAATGGAATTTTGTGTGCGTATTTTCTTGAACAATTTGCAAGCACTCCAAAAGTAGAGGCTACTGCATTACAACCTCCTTCCACTGCTAATTTCACAATGTTTTCTGGGTCAAAATAAATAGGGTTTGGTGCAAAAGATGCTCCTGCAGAATGCTCAATTCCCTGATCCACTGGAAGTATAGAAACATAACCAGTTCCTCCCAATCTTCCGTGACTGTATATCGCCTCCAAGTTTCTCATTACTTGCGGACTTCTATTTGTCATTGCAAAGGCTTCCGATACAAAATTTGGGTTAGGTAAGGTCAACATGCCTTTGTTGATAGTAGTGCAGGTATGATCCAACAACATTTTGCTGTTATCCCCTAATAATTCTTCAATGTTTAATGCCATCTAAATTTTAGTTTTGAAATTGTGAACTCCCTGCTTCAAAAAAAACAAGAATGCAAATTTAACAAAAAAATGGTATCTAAAGAATTTTAGCTTTTTTAAACTTCCTTAAAGTTAAGATTGGACTTACTTTTACTTAAAAATCAACACAGAAGAATAAGCACTTATCCCTTCTTCTCTTCCAACAAACCCAAGTTTTTCAGTTGTGGTAGCCTTGATAGATACTTGATCAATCTCTAACTCCAAAACTTGCGCAATTACAGTTTTCATGGTATCCAAATGAGGAGCTAATTTAGGTTTTTGTAGACAAATAGTAGAATCAATATTAGAAATTTTATAGTCTTTCTCGGCTATTAATTCGCCTACTCTTTTCAATAAAATTTTGCTATCTATTCCTTTGTAATCTGCAGAAGTATCGGGAAAGTGTTTTCCAATGTCTCCTAAATTAGCTGCACCAAGCAAGGCATCACAAATTGCATGTAACAAAACATCTGCATCTGAATGACCTACTCCTCCTTTGTGGTAATCTAGAAGAATTCCACCTAGCCAAAACTCTTCGCCTTCTGCCAGTTGGTGTACATCAAAACCTATTCCTGTTCTAATATTCATAAGATTATTTCTCTGTTTTAGAATCGCCACCACCTAGATTAAGTGCTAGTGAAAATCTCACTGTATTTGCCAATGGATTTTGATTGGTTACAGATACCAAATAAGAAAAATCAAGAATAAATTTACTGTAGGTTAATCCTACTCCCATTGTAACATATCTTCTGTTTCCTTTTGTATAATGCTCATGAAAATATCCCGCTCTCACTGCAAATATTTTATTGTACAAATACTCAGCACCCAAAGAAATATTAATTTCTCTCATTTCTTCTGTAAATACACTACCTGGATCTACTCCAATAAATTCGTTTCTGTCGTTATACAATACATTCCCTGGTGCATCATTGAATGAGCCAAATATGCCCTGAGCAGCACTCAAATCATTGTCACGACCTGCAACTATAACGGTATTATCCGTCCTTGAAAATGCTGGTGGACTTGGAACAAGTAATTTGTTAAAATCAACTCCAATGGAAAACTGATTGTAGTCGTCAATTTCCATGTTCAACATAGATCCCAATCTCAAGTTAGCTGGCAAGAAATCTCTTGTATCTGAATTAGTGTAAGAAATTTTATTACCAATATTAGAGATGTTCATCCCTATATTCACATTGGATTTGTACTCTCCTATTTTCAAACTTTTTGTTTTATAAAAAGCACCTAAATCTACTGCAACTGCTCTTCCTGGCTTTGTATCTACAGAGCCAACTGTTAATCCTTCAGTCAAGTTAGAGTTCACAAATCTTGCAGTAATCGATCCAGATAAGTTTTTTGCTAGTTTCAAAGAATAAGCCAAATCAAAGGCAAACTCTTTAGGGTTGGATTGCTTAATTGTACCTCCCGATTCGTTGGTAAATGTTATACTTCCTAATGAGAAATAACGCATACTTCCAGAAATCGCAGAATTTTTGTCTAGTTTTTTATATCCTACTAAATAAACTAAATTGATATCGTTAATCCCTAAACTACGTAACCATGGCGAATAAGAGAATGCAACTCCACTTTCATCTTCTGCAAAAGCATATTTAGATGCATTCCAGTGTTGGGAATTGATATCAGCTTCTGTTGCCACCCCAAGATCTCCCATTGCACTTGCTCTGGAGTCAGGCGATATAGAAAGGAAAGGAACAGCTGTGGTAATTGTGTTCAGCTGCAAATCAAAATTTTCATTGTTTTTGGATGTGTTTTGTGCGATTGCGTTCTCAAAAACACACAAACCAATTAAGGTCAAGGAGATTATCTTAAAGAAATTAGTGTTTGTCATTTGGTATTATTTGCATACTATTTGGCAGGCTTAGCAATAACTAAGTCTGTAATTATGAGTAAAATTTAAGAGTAGAATTTTTTCCAGATAATTTCTTTTAGGGTATTTACAGGTAGCAAAGATAGAATAAACTTATAAATTATTTATTTCAGAAGCACTAGTTTTTCGTATTTTTCTACTTTGTTTCCTCCGTCATCAGTTACTTTCACTTTGTATATATAAGTTCCTCGACCTATTCTATCGCCAAAATCGTCTCTTCCGTCCCATTCAATTGCATCTACTCTAAAACCATGTGTTTTCACTGGTTCATTGATTGTTTTTACCAATTTTCCAGAAACCGTAAACACTTGAATTTGAACCTCTAAAAACTCGCAAGTCTGATTATGTTCAAAGAAAAATTGCGTTCTTGTAGTAAACGGATTTGGATAATTTAGAACGTGTTCAATGGCTAACTCAGCACTTTCCACCACCACGAACTCAATTGTATTATCAGAAGAGTTATTGTGTACATCCCAAGATTTAAAGCTTAGAGTGTGATTACCTTCTTCCAATCGAAATAAAGGATAGTTTATCTTTCCATTTTGATAAGAATCTAAATCTGCTTCATAGTAATTATTCAGAATCAATGGATTGTTTGTTTTCTCATCCAAAATTGCAGTTAGGTTGTGACCAATTCCGTTCCCAGAGGTATTTATTCCACTTGAATCAAAAATCTCAGCATAAATGGAAGGAGATTCATCTGTAATTCCTCCTGACACAAAATTCTTATCATTCATGTACAAACCAACTACCGGTCCATCATTATCTGGCTTGGCGTCCGTGTTCACTCCACCGATACTAATTTTATCAAAATAACCGGTTCCATCTTCTGCTCCATCATAGCAGTAATAACTTATTTTTCCGTATCCCAATTGGTAATTAATATCTTTTGGCACTAAAAAAGTAAATTCAAACTGCCCATTTTTCACACTTGCTTTTCCTTTGTATAAGATGCTCCTCTGCAAATCATAAGTTCGTGCATCAGAAATATCTCTATTTCCCAATGTGGATAGAGTCAAGGGTTTATCATACACTGTTGGAAATACAACTCCATCATAATCAGATAGGATTGTTCCGTTTACATCAGAAACAAACCCTTTGATCGTAATTTTACTTAACGCTTTCAAAGTATCAATATTTCCACTCACAGGCACGTTATTCACTTCAGTTGTCTGAACCGAATTTTTCGGGAATGCCAAATTTAAGGCTGGATCTCCAATCAAAGAAAATCTTCTGTGATCATTTGTTCCCGCAATCCTCCAGCTGTTTTTCGTCTCCATATATATTTCACCCAAGGTTCTTGGAGCTCCATTAGAATGCTTAATAAAGACTTCATCAAAAAATGCTGAAATCAGGTTTTTGTTAGCCCCTTCAAACACAGGACGAGTAGTTGTAAAAAGTGCTATTGCACCTCCATTTTTGTTCAATAAACAAAGTTCCCCTGCCGAGGTTCTCGAAGGATCGTCATATTTTGTAAATTCACAAGTCGCAGTAAGCATCACAGTCAATCTATTTTTATTCGTCCATCCGTTAATGGTCGACAAATCAAGAAACCTCTCAGATCCCCAACCAACTTCTCCACCATGCCCAATGTAGGTCGTAACAAGCGCTCCATTCTCAACTGTTCTTCTAAGCACCTCTGTACCGTCCAAATAACGTTCACCACCAGATACTGAAGTTTGCTTATACGCATCCATATGCACTTTTTGCAGGTTGAATGATTTGTGATTTTTCTCTACGGAATCAGCCATTCTCTCATTATGCTCAATAAATTTCCATTCCCATCCTGGATCGTCAATATCATCCGAAACGAAACATAAATTATTTCTCCAATCTCCGTATGGAGTACCTGCATTAGTGCCAACTCCACAATTTTGCACTTCGGTTATTGGGACATTTTTTCTTTGATAATTTATAATTTTATTTACCACATTCTGCGCTTCCACAGTGGTAGAAACTGTCAGTCTTCCGACTGCAATATCAAGCAAATCACTGTCTGCGATTGCTTCTCCATCATCCAACAATCCATAATAATCATCTGTTACGAATGAGGTGATATCACTAAGGGAATTGTCTGATTCATAAACAGGCACAAAATTTTGATTAGGTTGTACTCTTCCTTTATAATCGTATGAGCCATCTCCAAACAACAACAAATACTTGGGTGGATTACTTCCTCCTCGGTCATAAAACATTTTTGCAAATGTCTTGATTGCAGTCACATCTTGAGCACCTCCTGAGAACTCATTGTAAATTTGCTGCACATTGGCCTTGAGAACAGACAATCCATTTGATTCATGAAAATCGATCAGCTGATCAACCTGTGTTTCAAAAGCTGGATGAAAAACAATCATCATATCGGGAACATCTTCTGCATGGAGGTTCTGATTAGCAACTGCCCCATCCCAATCTGGGACCAAAAATCCATTGTTTTTGTAAGCAATAAAAGTTTTGAGTGAATCGGTTTCTACTGTAAAGTCTGCATTGCCGGAAACGCGATTGAATTGAATACTTTTTATCTCAAAAGGATTTGTTACATCCCATACCTCAGAAACCGCAGAAGCACTACCAACATCAAACTTCGAAATATTTCCAATACCTACGGAATTCATATCTCTGAAAATCAACTGATTACTACTTACTATTAGATTTCTTCTCACATTCACTTCAATGTAATCAAGATAACCTACTGCGCTTTCTCCGTTCGGTTTATTGTAGGTGAGATTGACTCCGATAGTACTAGAACTTGGATTAAACGAGATAGAGCCAAAACCTTTGTTTGCAGCAGAACTGTGGGTACTAGGAGGAATACGATTGATCCCGATTGAAGTGCTTTGTCCTCCAGAAGAAAGAGAAAAGGTGCTATTGGTGTAGGGTGTTAGAGCAAGTACCGCACTGTAAACATTTGCTGGTGTACTAGCATCAATATTTGGAAAGCTGAAATTGTAATTGTACGACAGTTTTGCATCAAAAACATCTCCTACCCACAACTTTCCAGAACCTCCTCTACTCGACAAACTCATGATATTGATGTCTTCGTCTTCACGAGCTTGATAATCATTAAAAGTAGTTACTGTATTTGTCACAGTCTTTGGACTTGAAGGCAAACTTGAAATTCTTTTTGGCCCAGTCATATCATTTACGTTAAGAAAGAAAAAAGATTCCTCCGTGTACAAATGCTTGTTAAAAAAGAAACGACCCTGAGCAGAATTAAAATCCCATTTGTCAGGACTTTGCCCATAAAACAAGAAGTAATCTCCTTCACCAAATGTTCCATCACCTCCGTCTACCAATTTTATTGCATTTTTTTCTAAATCATCTACCCGCCAGTCCCCATTTCTTTCTGGAAGCATTCCATTGTGATTTCCGTACAGATTAATAAGGCTTGAAGAAACGGAAGAGGACAATGCTCCATTCTCTTCTAAATATTCATAGGTAACTTTGTAAATCCCATTGGCTTTTAATGCAAGCTTGAAATAATCTCCTTCAGCCAACACAGAAGTCCCTTTGAAACTTCTTGAACTACGACCTACAGAAATTGTTTCTTGACTGGCACGCTCCAAAAAACTTGCCGACAGCTTAAATGATGTTAATTTCTTGATTACACCATTACTCTTGAATATCGGAACTATGCTAACTAATCCATATTTTACTTTTACTTGCGTTCCATAATTTACGGAAAATACTGGCGCACTATTGATTTTATTCTTCAGGTCTACAGATAAAGTAGCCAATTCAGCCCTGGTTAAATTTACACTTTCAATGACGTCCAATTCCACTGCCAATTCTTTTGTATTTGGCACCTTAATTTTGGTGACATACTTAGGTAAACTGAATAAACTTGGACCAAAACCGACAACATTCAAACAAGATTTACTATCCACTTTTGAAATCTCCCAGTCCAACTTATGTGTTGTGACCTGTTGCGAAAAAACAGTCATAGATGACAATAAGAATAACGTAATCAGTGTTTTGTGTGCTTTAATTATGCTCATCATGAGGCGATTTAGAAAAAAATATTAATATCAATTTACAATATTACAATTCAAAATTGGTTTTGTATACCAATCGTAGACGGTAAATTTAGTTCAGTATTACGACTAAATCAATTATTTATTGTTAAGTAACTTAACGCAAAGAGGAAATTCTTATTGTTTTATGCCATAAATATGAAACTTATTTCTATTTTTACCGTATTGATTGAAATTAATTCATCCTTATGAACAATTTTTTGTTGAAAACATTAACGTCTTTTATAGCTACAATTTTGTGCTTATCTGCGCTTGCTCAGGATCCCGAGTTCAGTCAGTTCTACGCTAATCCTTTGTATCTAAACCCTGCATTTGCTGGGTCTAATAATTGTCCACGAGTTTCGTTAAACTATAGAAATCAATGGCCAGCAATTTCAGGTTCATTTGTGACACAAAGTGTTTCTTATGACCAAAGATTGGGATACAACAAAGGAGCAGGTATAGGATTATTAGTTACAAATGATGTGGCAGCAAAAACTTTAAATACTTTAAATGCTAGCGCCATTTTTTCTTACCATCTGCCTGTAACTAGAAAATTTGCTATCAGAGTTGGGTTTCAAGCAACCTATTTCCAAAAAAGTTTAGACTGGAGTAAATTATCTTTTAGTGACCAAATTGATACGAGAAGAGGATTCGTCTACACTTCACAAGATGTTCCTAATGGAAATAATAGAAAAGACGGTATAGATTTCTCGGGTGGTATTTTAGGTTTTAGTGAAAAATTTTATTTTGGTTTTGCAGCACACCATGTTAATCAACCCAATGAATCGTTAGTTTCTGGAACAAGTATACTTCCTGTAAAATTCACTGGCCATGCAGGTGCAGTAATTCCAATAAGAAAAAGTAGATACAAAAAATCGACAGCAACTATTTCACCAAATATTTTGTTCAGAAGCCAAGGAACTTTTCAGCAACTCAACATTGGTGTTTATGTAAACAAAGGTCCAATTTGGACTGGAGTGTGGTACAGAAATGGAGATGCATTTATTGTCCTTTTAGGGATACAAACAGAAAAAGTCAGACTGGGTTATAGTTATGATGTTACTACGAGTGAGTTAACTCTAGCAACAGCTGGTTCGCATGAGGTTTCATTTTCAATGAATTTCACGTGTAAGCCACCAAGAAGAAGATATAGAACAATAAGTTGTCCTTCTTTTTAGTTATTAGAGAATAAATTTTGAGTAAAGAAGAAAAAGAAAACGATATGAAGACGAGAAGAAATTTAAATAAAGTGCTTGTGGCAGGACTTGCCATGGGAATGTTGTCAATGTCTTGTAACAAAAAGCAACAATCTTCTGCCACCGGGTGGAATTATAACGATTCGGAAAACGGGGGATACCTAAAGACTAAATATGTGGAACAAGAGACAGGTCCAGGTTTAGTATTAATAGAGGGTGGAACTTTCACAATGGGAGCAACTGAACAAGATGTGACTTTTGATTGGGATAATACTCCAAAAAGGGTAACAGTTCGTTCATTTTATATGGATGAAACAGAAGTTACAAACCAGTTTTGGGGCGATTACATGCATTGGACTGCAAGAACCTACACAGACTTCCCGTTAATTCTTCAAAAAGCAACTCCAGACCAGAACGTATGGAGAAGTAAATTAGGATACAATGAACCTATGGTAGAATATTATTTGAAGCACCCTGCTTACCAAAACTATCCAGTTGTGGGAGTAAGTTGGCTACAAGCTACAAACTACTGTTCATGGAGAAGTGACAGAGTGAATGAGTATATTTTGATTAGAGAAGGAATTTTATTGTGGAATAATGATCAGCAAAATGAGCCTTTCAATACAGATTCGTACTTCGCAGGACAATTCACAAACAGTGATAACCCCAAAGGACAGTTAGTAGATCTTGACCCAAGTAATGGTAGTGGATCTAACGGGAAAAAGAAAATTCGTAAGAAAGATTTGGCAACAAGAATTGTAAGAATGGAAGATGGAATAATGCTTCCTAAATACAGACTTCCTACCGAGGCTGAATGGGAATATGCAGCATTAGGATTGATTGGAAACTCAGATGACGAAAGAATCACGAGTAGAAGAATCTACCCATGGAACGGACACTGGGTAAGAAACCCAGAAGATAAATTCCAAGGAGAAATGCAAGCTAACTTTGTTAGAGGAAGAGGAGATTACATGGGAGTTGCCGGAAAACTAAATGATAATGCTGACATTACTGCCCCAGTTAATGCATATTGGCCAAACGATTATGGTTTGTACAACATGGCAGGAAATGTATCTGAGTGGGTAATGGATGTATACCGTCCCCTATCTTCTGAAGACTATGATGAATTTAGCCCATTTAGAGGGAACGTTTTCAAAACTAAAGTGATGAATAGTGAAGGAGCAATAGATGAAAAACTAGACGAAGCAATGTATGATGTTACTGCAATAAAAGAATATGTTGTAGACTTCACGGCTGAAAGAGAGAGAAGAAAAGGAGGAACAATTACAGATTCTTTAGACAAAGAACTGCTTAAAGAATTAGATTCTTTAGTTTCAGATGCAAATGAATTGTACAATGACGGAAGAAAACTTGAAGCTTCAAGAGCAATAAGAGAGATATTGGAAACAAGCTTACCAGATATTGGTTTCAGAGTACAATCTATCCCTGGACTAGAAGACTTCCAATATGAAATTATTCCGAAATTAATCGTAGGAATGTCTGATTATGTTGTAAATTCTCCTGGTAGCCTAAAAGTAAGAGAAGTTACAAAGGAAGAAAACCTTGACAGAAGGAATTATGAAGAGTCTAACTATATTGATTATTTAGATGGGGATTTGAACTCAAGTATCTACTATCAAGATGATGAAATAAAAGAGGGTATAAACGAGTTTGACAACCAAAATGGTGCGAAAAGAACAAGAACAGGTTTCAACTCAGACAACTTAGTATACCAATCTGGCAAAAACAAGAAAGGAAGACCTTCTACTTTGATTACAGATAAATCTAGAGTTTACAAAGGTGGGTCTTGGAAAGATAGAGCTTTCTGGATGTCACCTGGTAACAGAAGATACTATGATGAATTCAGGTCTACAGACGCTATTGGATTCAGATGTGCAATGACAAGAGTCGGAAGCCCAGTTGGTTTGGGTGGCTCTAAAAAGAGGAAAAAGTAATAAACTTTAATAATTAATAAAAAGCCTTGATTCCAACCGATTGGAATCAAGGCTTTTTTTACATTTATGGAAATAAATTGTAGATGACCACTCAAGACTTATATTCAATATATCTAGACCACCGGAATATTTCAACAGACACGAGAAATATTAAAGAAAACTCTCTGTTCTTTGCCTTGAAAGGAGAAAACTTTGATGGAAATAAATTTGCAGAGGATGCGCTAAACAAAGGAGCAAGTTTTGCAGTAATTAGCGACAGAGCATATCAAAAAGATGACAGATTTATCATAGTAGAAGATACTTTAGTCGCACTTCAAGAACTAGCTACATATCACAGAAGTCAATTAACCATTCCTGTTATTGGAATCACTGGAAGTAACGGAAAAACTACTACCAAAGAAATGATAAAAAGTGCTTTGTCAGAAAAATATAACACTTTTGCAACTCATGGGAACTTAAACAATCATATTGGCGTTCCACTTTCTTTACTTTCGATTACAGAAGAACACGAAATTGCTATTATTGAAATGGGTGCGAATCACCAAAAAGAAATAGAATTTTTGGCAAATATCTGTAAGCCAGATTGTGGATTGATTACCAATATCGGGAAAGCGCATTTGGAGGGTTTTGGAGGAATTGAGGGAGTAGAAAAAGGAAAAACTGAATTATTTGAAAATTTAAAATCAAGAGAAAAACAGATTTTTATAAATGTAGATGATTCAAGACTAGTCAAATACGTAGAGAGAACGAACGCGATAACTTATGGCTCACCAAATTCTACTTATCAAGGAGAAATTACTTCCACTACTCCGTTCTTGTCTTTATCTGTTAATTACAAGAAACAAAACCTTGAAATAAACTCACAATTAATTGGGACATACAATTTCAATAACATACTTGCTGCTGTTGTGATAGGAGATTATTTTGAGGTTTCGCCCAAACAAATTAAAAAAGGAATTGAAAACTATGTTCCGACAAATAATCGTTCACAATTGGTAACTCAAAAATCAAATGATATTATTCTGGATTGCTACAATGCAAATCCTTCTAGTATGAAAGAAGCGATTAAAAACCTAGTAGAATCAGACTATAAAAATAAGTTTTTCATTTTGGGTGATATGCTCGAATTAGGCGAGGAATCGGAATTCGAACACAAAAACATTATCTCACTGTTAGAAAAAGAAAAACTAAAAGGAATCCTCGTAGGAAAAGAATTCATGAAGTACAATACTTCTGACTATATTGTATTTGAAACAAATATACAGGCAAAATACTACCTACGAGACAACAAAAGAGAAAGCACTTTATTCCTTATCAAAGGATCAAGAGGGATAAAATTAGAAACAATTCAAGAAGTATTGTAAATTTATGGGAGCGCGAAGTTGAGAGTTGGAAACACGAAGTGAAAAAAGACTTACAATATGATGACTTGCGGCATACAAACTAAAAAAACATTTCCCTTAGTGAACCTTTGTTTAATAGCACATTACACAAACTAAAATAAAGCAAGAAACTTTAAAAATAAAATTATGGCAAAAATACTGACACCAAAATCAATCAAATTTTTAGAAAAATATTTAAATAATGCTTCTCCAACAGGATTTGAAAGCGAAGGACAAAAATTGTGGTTAGAATACCTGAAACCCTACACAGACGAGTATTTTGTGGACACCTATGGAACTGCGGTTGCTGTAATTAATCCAAAAGCAAAATACAAAGTGGTGATTGAAGCCCACGCAGATGAGATTTCTTGGTTTGTGCATTACATCAACAAAGATGGATTTATTTATGTCCGTAGAAATGGAGGCTCTGATCATCAAATTGCTCCCTCAAAAAGAGTAAATATCCATACAGACAAAGGAATTGTGCCTTCGATCTTTGGTTGGCCAGCAATTCACACCAGAAAAAATGGAAGTGAAAAGCCACCAAAATTGGAAAATATTTTCCTTGATTGTGGAGCAAATTCCAAAGAAGAAGTAGAGAAAATGGGGATTCACGTGGGTTGTGTAATCACCTACCCAGACGAATTTATGGTGCTGAACAAAAAGTATTTTACAGGAAGAGCATTGGACAACAGAATGGGTGGATTCATAATTGCTGAAGTAGCTCGTAAACTGAAAGAAGATAAAATTAAATTACCTTTTGGATTGTACATTGTAAACTCGGTACAAGAAGAAATAGGATTAAGAGGAGCAGAAATGATTGCTGCCAGAATTAAACCTGATGTTGCGATTATCAATGATGTGTGCCACGACACCAACACGCCAATGATTGATAAAATTGAACAAGGAGATTTTAAATCTGGTGATGGACCGGTTTTATCTTACGCTCCAGCTGTGCAAAACAACTTATTGAAGTTATTGATTGATACAGCAACAAAAAAGAAAATTCCTTTCCAAAGAATGGCACTTTCTAGCAGGACTGGAACCGATACAGATGCTTTTGCTTACTCTGGAGAAGGTGTTGCTTCTGCATTGATTTCTTTACCATTAAAATATATGCACACAACAGTAGAAACTGCTCACAGAGATGATGTAGAGAATTTGATTAAGCTCTATATTGAAGTGTTGCAGAATATTAAGGAAGGACACGATTTTAGATACTTTTCATAATTGATAATTAACAATGAATAATTGATAATTGCCAAATGGAAACATTTAAAATGAAGAGGATATGAAGAAAAATGTAGTTAAAGATAAAAGCTTTGAATTTGCATTAATTATTGTCAATTGTTATAAGTTTCTAACTTTTGAAAAGAAAGAATATGTTTTATCAAAACAATTATTAAGAAGTGGCACTTCAATTGGAGCAAACATCAGAGAATCAGAACATGGGCAAAGCAAAGCTGACTTCATACATAAACTCTCAATATCTTTAAAAGAAGCAAACGAAACAGAGTATTGGATAGAATTATTACATAAATCTGATTATCTTGATGACAAACAGTTTGAACAATTATCTAATTCAGTTATAGAACTTATTAAACTTCTAGCAAGTATTATTAAAACCTCAAAACAAAAAAAATAATGGATACCAAAAAATTATCAATTATCAATTATCCATTGTCAATTACAAAAGTTGATCAAGTCGGGATAAACGACCGAGTTTCCCGCATCACAGCTCGAAGTGTAAAAAACGAAGCCAAAATCCACGGATTAAAAATGGCTTTGAACATGATTGACCTTACCACTTTGGAAGGAGCCGACACTGTGAATAAAGTGAAGCAATTGTGCTACAAAGGAATGCATTTGCACGATTCTTATGGGGATTTGCCAACTGTGGCAGCTATTTGTGTCTATCCTAATTTTGTGGGATTGGCAAAAGAACAACTAAAAGGTTCTGGAATAAATGTGGCTTCGGTTGCAACTGCTTTTCCTTCTGGGAATTCTTCACTTGAAGTGAAAATTACCGATACCAAAATGGCTATTGATGCTGGAGCAGATGAAGTAGATATGGTAATCTCTAGAGGGAAATTTCACCAAGGAGAACACAATTATGTATTTGACGAAATTGCCAAAATAAAAGAAGTCTGTGGAAAACACGCCAGACTTAAAACTATCCTTGAAACAGGAGAATTGGGAAGTTTGGACAATGTGCGCAGAGCAAGTGACATTGCTATGCACGCAGGAAGTGATTTCATTAAAACCTCAACAGGGAAAATAAGTCCAGCAGCAACTTTGCCAGTTACTTTAGTCATGTTGGAAGCAATAAAAGATTATTACTACGAAACAGGTATACAAATAGGAATGAAGCCAGCTGGAGGAATTTCTAATGCTAAATTGGCTTTACAGTATTTAATGTTGGTGAAAGAAACGCTTGGCGACAAATGGCTAACAAACCAATGGTTCCGTTTTGGAGCGAGTAGCCTTGCCAATGATTTATTGATGCAATTGGAAAAACAAAGAACTGGGAATTATCAGAGTAAAGATTATTTTTCTAAAGATTAGAAAAAGTAGGCAGTCCAAAGTCCTCAGTACAAAGTAAATCTAAAGACTGTGGACTGACGACTTATCGTAAATACCGACAAAGTCAAAAACAAAAATAAAAGCAACAAATACTGATTATGTCAGAAAACAAAATAAACTTAAAAAGCACTTGGGACTTAGCTCCATCTTTGGAAAGCACAAGCCATGTAAATCTAAAAAAGCAATACGATTTATTTATTGGGGGAAAATGGGTAAAACCGTCTTCTGGAAAATATTTTGACACCAACAATCCTGCTACTGAAGAGAAATTAGCTTCTATTGCCAATGCAAATGCGAAAGATGTAGATTTAGCTGTAAAAGCTGCTCGAAAAGCATACGATACAACTTGGAGCAAACTTTCTGGAAAAGAAAGAGGTAAATACATTTTCCGTATTGCTCGTATTATGCAAGAAAGAGCTAAAGAATTAGCAATTGTAGAAACTTTGGATGGCGGAAAACCAATTAGAGAATCAAGGGATATTGATATTCCATTAGCGGCTAATCACTTTTTCTACTATGCGGGTTGGGCAGATAAATTAGAGTACGCTTTTCCAAATAGAAACCCAAAATCATTGGGTGTTGCTGGACAAATCACTCCTTGGAATTTCCCGTTATTGATGGCGGCTTGGAAAATAGCACCCGCATTAGCTTGTGGAAATACTGTGGTATTGAAACCTGCCGAAACTACTTCTTTAACTACTTTATTACTTGCCGAAATATGCGAACAAGCTGGATTACCAGATGGAGTTGTAAATGTTGTAACTGGAGCTGGAGACACTGGAGCAGAAATTGTAGACCACGAAGGAATTGATAAAATTGCTTTTACTGGTTCTACAGGTGTTGGAAAAATAATCCAAAAAGCAATTGCTGGAACAGATAAAAAAGCAACTTTAGAACTAGGTGGAAAAGCAGCAAACATTATTTTTGAAGATGCACCACTCGACCAAGCTGTAGAAGGAATTATTAATGGAATTTTCTTTAACCAAGGTCATGTTTGTTGTGCAGGCTCTAGATTGTTGATTCAAGAATCAGTTTATGATATTGTTATTAGAAAACTAAAAGACCGAATGGAAAGCCTAATTGTTGGTAATCCTTTAGATAAAAATACGGATATTGGTGCGATAAATTCTAAATCTCAATTGGATACGATTAATCATTATATCAAATTAGGAAAAGAAGAAGGAGCAGAAATTTACCAACCAGAAGGAAAACTAGAAAAGAAAGGATATTGGTGTAAACCAACTTTATTTACTGGAGTTGCCCAGAGTAACAGAATTGTGCAAGAAGAGATTTTTGGGCCTGTATTGGCTATCCAGACTTTCCGTACGATTGAAGAAGCAATTACAAAAGCCAACAACACACCTTACGGACTTTCTGCCGGAGTATGGACAGATAAAGGTTCAAAGATATTTAACATGACTTCTCAGCTTAGAGCAGGTATAGTATGGGCAAATACTTTCAATAAGTTTGACCCAACTTCTCCGTTTGGAGGATACAAAGAAAGTGGATTTGGAAGAGAAGGAGGATTACACGGATTGGAGGCTTATTTGGAGTTTGATGAATAAGACTTAAGACCGCTTCGCTCTTAGACATAAGATATTAGAGCAATGAATTCACTTCGACTACGCTCAGTGTGACTGATGAAAAAAGGCAAAAGTCAGGCTGAGCGAAGTCGAAGACTAACACGAGAATAAAACTAATTACTTAAGACTAAATACTAACGACTATGAACAGAATAGAAGTTTTAAAAACATACAAACTATACATTGGAGGGAAATTTCCAAGGACAGAATCTGGAAGGTATTTTACTTTAAAAAATGCCAAAGGAGAAGAAATAGCAAATATGTGTATGGGATCAAGAAAGGATTTTAGAAATGCTGTGGTAGAAGCCAGAAAAGCACAAGAGTCTTGGGCAAATAGAACTGCCTACAACCGTAGCCAAATTTTGTACAGAATAGCAGAAATGTTGGAAGGAAGAAAAGCACAATTCATTGAAGAGTTGATGCAAATGGGTGCTACAAAAAAACAAGCCGAAAACGAAGTGTTTATATCTATCGACAGATTAATTTACTATGCGGGTTGGGCTGATAAATACCAACAAATAAGTAGTTCGGTAAATCCAGTTTCTGGAGCTTTCTTCAATTTTTCTGTGTTGGAACCAACTGGAGTTGTTGCCGCAATTGCACCCGAAGAAAATGGTTTGATTGGATTAGTTTCAACTATTGCTCCAATTATCGTTTCAGGAAATTCTTGTATTGTGTTGGCTTCAGAAAGTAAAGCACTTTGCTCTGTTTCGTTTGCGGAAGTAATTAATTCTTCGGATGTTCCTGGAGGTGTAATCAATATCTTGACAGGAAATGCAGAAGAACTAATTCCTCATTTTTCTACGCACATGGATGTAAACAGTATGTTGTATTGTGGAAACGACAAAAAAGCAATTCAGTTAATCAAAGAAAACTCTGCGACTAACTTGAAACGAATTGTAATAAAAAAAGGTATTGATTGGATGAAAGCCGAAAACGAATCGCCTTATTTCATTACTAAATTTACCGAAGTAAAAACTACTTGGCATCCTATTGAAAAAATTGGGGCTAGTGGATCGGGTTACTAATTGATAGTTGATAATGAATAATTGATAATTTGGCTGAAAAAAGTTACATAACGATTGAAGGTGAGTCTTTTGAAGTGGTAAAAAATACTTTAGAAGAATGGATTGACTTGTATACCGACCAATTGGACAAAACTATCAACTTTGAAATTATTGAGAAAAACAAGAGTAACTACTTAATCAAAATTAATGGCGAGTTAAACAATATGCTCTTCCATTTTTTGGTGAATTATTTCAGAAATCCAGACAGAGATAACATTAAAACTAGAGGTTATACAACCGTTAAAGATTTGGAACAATACCCAGAATCCGAATTAAATAAACGAGTTGTTGTTTTTGTTCCAGATGAAGATAAAGAGTATGACAATGTATATGCTTCAACTGGCAGTGGAAAACTATATATTATAGATTTTGGTTTTAAACGAATCGAAATAGATCAATTAATCACTTTTAATGAGCCTGATTTGAGTGAGTATATTACTTCAAAAAGTAAACATACTTTACCAACATTAAATAGTAAAGTTGAAAGACAAAAAGAAGAACATAAAGAAGACCTTACTAAAATTTTTGCTCCTGCTTTTTTAGTCTTATCAATTTTAAACATATACTGTATAGAAAACAATGTAATTCTAAAATGGCCAACTATAATTTTAGGTATTATCCTATCTTGGTGGATTGCAGAAGCACATAATAAAGCTTTATTAAAAAATAGAAACTACTTAATATTTTTAGGGCTTTCTATGATTCTATTTTATACTGGATGGGTCTATGATAAGACTTTATCAAATAGTTTA
This sequence comes from Flavobacteriales bacterium, assembly GCA_039770535.1. Classification (GTDB taxonomy): domain Bacteria; phylum Bacteroidota; class Bacteroidia; order Flavobacteriales_D; family CAJJDF01; genus CAJJDF01. Next base: position 7,301 of record JBDMYC010000015.1, on the reverse strand, counting down.
GATATTATTTTAGCTATCTCTTTTTTTCACTCCTTTTTCATGCTTTTATTCTATCAAGTATTGAGACCAATTTATAAATTAATTATTAAAAAGGAGCCTACAGTCGATCGTTCTGTCCATAACTTTTCTGTTTTTCTTTATACATTACTTATTATTTTTCTACCTGGACTAATTAGTTTTATTATGATTGAAAGCTATTTAGACTATTTACCAATAAGACCAAAATAAACAAAACGAGCATCTCTCCTCTTGAGAGGGGAGCAAAATGAATAAATAATTATCAATTGTCCATTAAAAATTATCAATTAAAAAACTATGATCTTCGAATTCAAAGGGTTTAAACCCGTAGTCCATCCATCCTCATTTGTGCATCCACAAGCAACTGTTACTGGCAATGTAATCATTGGTAAAAACGTGTATATTGGTCCTGGTTGTTGCTTGAGAGGCGATTGGGGGAAAATCATTATCAAAGATGGGTGTAACGTTCAAGAAAACTGTACGGTTCATATGTTCCCAGGGAAAGATACCATTTTGCACGAAGGTGCTCACATTGGTCACGGAGCTATAATACACGGAGGAATTATTGGTAAAAATTCATTAATCGGAATGAATGCCGTAATTATGGATGAAGTAGAAATTGGCGAAGAATGTATTGTGGGAGCATTGAGTTTTGTGAAAGCAAAATCAATTATTCCAAGAAGAAGTTTGATGGCAGGAAACCCTGCAAGACTTATCAAAGAAGTATCAGACGAAATGATAGCTTGGAAAACTAAAGGAACCAAATTATACCAACAATTACCCAAAGATTGCCAAGATACATTGAAAGAATGCGAACCACTTACCGAAGAAGAACCCGGAAGAGGCGAGCAAGAGAATTTGTTTGATCCTTGGGGGAGTTAGATATCAATTCACACAGTCATTCTCGATACAATCCCGAGCAGTCGGGATCACTCGAATTGACAGGATTGTAATTGAAAGAAAGTCTATGTCAGTTCGAGTGGTTTTCTTTAAACTTTGCAGCAGCAAATTTTAAAGAAAATTGTATCGAGAACTAACACGAGAATATTCTTTCTGGCAAATACAGATGAATAAGATTCCGGCTCGGAGGCCGGAATGACAGATGGAAATAAGGACAGATAAAACTAAATTGAAACCTACCTTATCCCCTCTTTATTCAAAAACGCATAATACTTTCTGGCATTCACATTATGCTGAGCATTTGTTTTGGCAAAAGCATGATACCCTGAATAATCTGGTTTTGCACAAAAGAAAATATAATCGTGTTTGGAATAATTCAAAACTGCATCCAAATAACTAATTGGCGGAGTGATAATTGGTCCCGGTGGCAAGCCTGCATACTTGTATGTATTATAAGGGGATTCTATTAATTTGTGCTTGTTCAATACACGTTTGATTGTGAAATCTCCCAATGCAAATACCAAAGTAGGGTCGGCTTGCAGCAACATTCCTTTTTTAATTCTATTTACATAAACTCCTGCTACTTTTGGAGCTTCGTCTGCCTTTTTGGTTTCCGAATAAACTATGGAAGCCAGTGTAGAAACCTCTGATTGCGACAAACCAATTTGTTTAGCTTTTGCAACTCTATTTGCATTCCAAAAACTCTTATATTCTTTTGCCATTCTTGCCAACAATTCCTCTTCCGAAATATCCCACCACACATTGTAAGTGTTTGGTATAAAAAGAGTTCTAATGGTTTCTTTATTAAAACCGTATTTCGATTGTATTTCAGGATTGTTCAACAACATCAGAAACTGAAACTCCGAAACTTCAATGTTTTCAGTTATTTTTTCGGCAATATCTTTTAGGGTTCTTGTATTATTCAAGGTGATTTTCACTTCTTTTTCTCCGTTTCCTTTCCTCAAATAAGAAACCAATTCGTGAAGAGTTGTAGTAGGTAAAAATTCATATTTACCTGCTTCAACAGTTGCATCTTTCAAGTTTCTGAAATTAGCATACGATTTAAACTTATCAGGATTAGTGATTATTTTTTTTGCAACTAAAGAATCTACAACCTGATCTAAATTTGCTCCTGTATGCACATAAAAAGACTGCTTTTTATCAATATCAATAGTTTTGATTCCCGCAAAATACAGCTCTACTTTTGGATAAAAAATGAAAGCTCCAATTGCCATGGCGATTAAAAAAAACAGAAAAATGATACGGGATAATTTCATGGCGTTTATTAAGTATTGGACAAAGTTAAGTAATTTTATTTTTTGCGTAAATAATTAGAAATAAACCCAATAGTTTTTTAATTTAGAAAAAGGGTTACTTTCCAAAAACTAAATTGTAGAAATAATAAGAGGTCTCATTTATGACGAAAAAAAACATTTTACTTTTTATTGTTTTACATACAGCCGCTTTCCTTACCAGTTTTGGTCAGGAAGTGGACGAAACCCCTCAACACTTTGGACAATTTTACAACAATCCTCTTATCAATCTATCCCGAAATGGACTCGACTCCAAAGTTGAAATCGCTTTTGATAATCAAAGAAACATAGGAGGATTTAGTGGAGTTTCTACCTCCTATTTTGGATTGTTTTTTGCTCAACAATCAAAAAAAAGAAGAAAAAGAAAGTCCAAAAATGTGTACGGATTGTATATTTATGATGACATAGAAGGTGATTTAATTTCCCGCAGAAGAGTGAATTTATCTTATGCTACGCACCAACAACTTTCTAAAAAATGGACTTTGTCACTGGCACTTTCAGGAGGTTTATATCTTTTTGGAATAAAACCCTCCAAAACTACAAGAGCTTATTCTGCCAATAGTTTTGAAGGGAATTCGAGTCTACTTTTATATTCAAAACAATTCCAAATTGGAGTTTCTATGAATCAATTTACCAATTCTAGCGTACAGCCTGCGCAGCAAATCACTAGACTAAAAAGGCATTACTATATCTTTTCGCAATACAAATGGCGAAAAAACAACATAGATTTAATTCCAAGTGTTTTTGTGCGATACATGAACCTGAGCGACCCACTATCTTCTACAAAAGGAACAATTGCTGGTGGTTCATTTCGAGCTGTTTACAAAATAATAATGGCTGGAGTGACAGCAGATAGTTATGGAGTTTATCTGTCTACTGGGCTCAATAACTGGAATCTATTTGGCAATGAATACAACATGGACTTTTCTTATTTTGTCCCTACCGCAGCAAACACAATTAATGTAAATCGGATGGAGGTAAACTTAAGAATGAAAATTAATGGAAGAAAAAAGGTTACTTTCTTTAACTAAGACTGTAGTAACAATAGAAACGAGTTCAATCTCATTTTTAGATAAACTAATTTATTATGAAATTTATAAAATATATATTAATTGCGATTCCTTTTATTCTTTCAGTGGAAGAATCCAAAGGACAATGTGACGCAAGTATATCATACACTACCAATTTATTGTCGGTAAATTTCTCTTCGTTATCTACTGGGATTACTGCATATGGCTGGGATTTCGGAGACGGCAACTTTTCAAGTACCGGAGCACCTAGTCACACATATGCAACTGCCGGGATCTATAAAGTGACTCATTTAGTTCAAGCTGCTGGTTGTAGTGATACTTCTGAATATTGGGTTGCGGTAAATGCAGGACCTTGTTCCGTGCGGACATTATTGTCTACTGATGCAACAACTGGACTTTCTCAAAAAATGTTTTTTGACGGGACTGGTTCCAACCCAACGACTACTTATTTATTCCACTTTGGTGATGGCCAAACTAGCACAGCTCAGTGGAATAGGCACATTTATTCTTCTGTAGATAATTATCATGTTTCTTTGATTGCAACAGACACTTCTGGTTGCAGTTCAAGTGATATCAGTATGGTAAGGGTTAACTGTAATTTGATTGCTAGTTACAAAGATAGTGTGGTCGGGCTGTCTCATTATCTTACTTCTACTTCTACAGGCACAAATCCAAACTTTAGCTATTTTTGGGATTTTGGTGACGGAAACTCTAGTGTCTTGGAAAATCCAGTGCACACCTACACCAATCCAGGAAATTATCAAATCATGTTGATGGTTACGGGCGGAGGAACTGGACCTTACTGCATGGACAGTACTTCTGCACCTTCAATCTCTAGCTCTGCCTGCCCATGGTCGGCTTCTTTCATAGAAAACTCAAATGGATTAACTACAAATTTTGTTAACACAAGTACAGGAACAACACCCACTACAGATTATTTTTGGCAATTTGGTGATGCAACCTCAAGCATGAATCCAAATCCTACGCATACTTACACAGCTCCAGGGACTTACACTGTAACCTTATTCGTTTCAGATACTGTTGGCGGTTTTTGTCAAGATTCCTCCACCATGCAGATTACAGTGAATAATACAAACTGCCCAATAAACGCATCATTCACAGAAACAATTTCAGGAAATACGGCAACTTTCACCTCCACTTCTTCAGGCTTAAGCGGCTCAGCAACATACAATTGGCTTTTCTCAGATGGAGCGACCTTACTTGGTTCAGCAACAGGGTTTACAACTTCGTACACCTTTCCCTCTCAATCAATTTATACCGTGAGTTTAATCGTTTCAGATTCCATTTGCAGTGATTCTACTTTCAAAAGAGTAGCTATTTCTGCGCATGTGTTTACTCCAAATGGAGACGGGATTGATGATGTGGTCGTGCTTCCTTGCTCAGGAAATGGAGCGGCCATTTATAATTCAAATGGAATTTTGGTAGAAACACTTGCTCCAGCAACTGCCTCTTGGGATGGAACAAATAACCAAGGTGGAAACGAACCAACTGGACTTTACTTCATCCTTTGCACGGGATCATCCACTCCAGTGCAAGTAACACTAATCCGATAATGACGATCACTGCACTTACAAACTTTCTCAAAATGGTTAATAATAATGAGTAAATCGTCTTATACAAATAGCGAGATTATTGATGCCATAAAAAGCAACAAAGCCGATAAAGTTTTGTTGCATTTGTATAAAAACCTGCAACCAAAAATTAGTAGATGGATTGCGACAAATAGCGGTTCCAAAGAGGAAGCGCAGGATATATTTCAAGATTCTATCTTGGTTTTTTATTCTTATGTGCTCAATGATAAATTTGATGCAAATGCCAGTGTTGAGGCTTTCGTTTTTAGAATCGCAAAAAACAAATGGATAAACTACGTGAAAAAAGAAGGTAAGAAAACATCTATTAAGGGTGATATTGCAATAAACGAAAAGGCACGAACTTTTGAAAAAACGAGTAACCAAGAGCTGATAAACGGATTGCTAGAACAACTTGGAGCTGTGTGCAAAGAAATACTTACTTACACGATTTTTTATAAAATAAGCATGGAAGATGTGTGTGCCAGAATGAATTACAACAATCCAAACACTGCCAAAACAAAAAATTACAAGTGTAAACAAAGGCTCAAAAACTTAATAAACGAGAACCCAAGAATAAAACAACAACTGAGTAATGCAAGATAATTTTAATACCTATTCCTTAATTGAAGACTACCTAAGTGGAAACTTAAGCTATGAGGAAACAATTGCCTTCGAAAAACAGTTGGAGTCTAATCCTGAGTTGAAAACTTTAGTAGACGACTACAGCTTGGTAGATGTCTTCATTGAAAAAAATGAATTGATTGCCATCAATAATAAACTGACTCACATTCATACTTCTTCCTTATTAAAAAAGAAACTACTTATTGGCCTTGGAGCTACGGTAATACTTGCTATTTTAATAATTAGTTTTATTACTTTTTCTAAAAACAAAATGGCTACGAACAAATTTGAAATCAAAAAAGAGACTTCAAAATCAATAGATAATATTATTGCTGAATCTACTCCTTTCAAAATTATTGATTCTACAAGCGAAGCAGAACTGACAAGAACTATAGAAGAACGTAAAGCAGAACTTACTGAACCAATCCTTACAGATTCTTTAGAAACTGACGCAAAGGCAGCTACCGATTTGCCGGAGACTAGTACTCCTTTTTTCGCAGATAAGAAAAAAACAGAACCAAATTCAGCACAAAGAAAAGACTCCAGTAAAATTCTTTTAAACAACCAAAACCCTCAATCAGTTGTGGTTAGAAAAGATTCGGTCAAGAAAATTAAATGTAATGTTGTACTAGAAAAAGAAAACATTATTGCTTCAAACTCTTGTTCTGAAAAGAGAACTGGGGCTATTCAGTTTACACAGTCGAACCCCGAGCTTGTCTATTCTATCAACAACAAACAAAACTATTCTTCTAAACCTTATTTCAGTTCTTTAAGTGAAGGAAAGTACTGGGTGAATATTAAAAACACAGTCAACAACTGCGAAAGCGAATCCATTGAAATAATTATTGAAGGTTACCAATGCAATTATGTAATTCATCCCGAACAATTTATCTATTTAGAAAAATCTTTAAAAAGTTTCCAAAACGAGAACTCAGTAGAGATTTTTATTTTCAATAGAAACGGAGGCCTTGTGTACAACAAAACAATTTCTACAACTCAAAATTTCTACTGGGAAGGTAAATCCAACACCAATATCCCAACACCAATGGGAGCTTATACTTACCTCATTAAAAGTGGAAAAAAAGTGTCTAAGGGGGAGATTACTATTATCAGATAGCAAAAATCTTAACCTGACTGTCGTTACTGAAAATCAGTAGTAGTAATCAATTCGCCTATCCGTCGCGAAAAATTTTGGAACAAGAAGTTGGTAGATTTTTTCTTTCGCATGAATAACAATTGAAGGCTGTACTTTTTACAAACAGAACAGTATTTCTCTGCCAAATCGCGTATTTATATTGAAATAAACCTTTAATTCTTCGGATTTTCGTAATTTTGTCAGTCAATTTGGCTTGTACAAACAAACCGCACAGTTTTTGTAAAAAATACAACCGAGCAAAAGATTAAAACGACAAGAATGATTCAGAAATTTTTAAAGAAAATACTAGGCGACACCAACAAGAATGTCTTCAAAGACATCAATCCTTTGGTAGACCAAGCGAAGGAGGAATTTGCTAAAATACAAGGGATTAGCAATGATGAATTGAGAGCAAAAACAACCGATTTCAAAGCGAGAATAAAAGCTTACACTGCAGAAATTGATGCAGAAATTGACGCACTGAAAGCACAAACTCAAGATGAAGGCACTGACGTAGATGCAAAAGATGAAATTTTTCAGGAGATTGAAAAATTAGAACTGAAGTCTAACGAAAAGTTAGAAGAGGTCTTGAAAGAAATCCTTCCCGAGGCATTTGCTGTAGTAAAAGAAACTGCTAGAAGATTTAACGAAAATGAAGAAATAGAAGTTACAGCAACAGATTTTGATAAAT
>JBDMYC010000014.1:0-11326 GCA_039770535.1 Flavobacteriales bacterium | reverse complement strand
CAACCTCGCAGGTTATTCACTACTCCAATAAATATTATTTGGTAGATTGTGGCGAAGGAACTCAAACTCAGCTTCGAAAAGCAAAAGTTAGCTTTCTAAAAATCAATAATATTTTTATTTCTCACCTTCATGGCGATCACTATTTTGGACTTGTATGATTGATATCCTCCATGCATTTATTGGGAAGAGTAGGAGATTTAAATCTCCACGCTCCCAAGGAAATCAAGGAAATAATAGAAGTCCAGTTGAGAGCTTCTTATACTAAGTTACGGTTCAAAATCAATTACATCTTTTTAGAAAGTAAAGAGACGGAATTGATTATGGAAGACAAGAATATGGAAGTACACACAATTCCTCTGAAACATGGCATCTTGACTAACGGATTTTTATTCAAAGAAAAGCCTATTCCTAGAAAGGCAAAAGCAGAGAAATTAGATTTTTATGAGGTACCTCATTATGAGATTCAGAAAATAAAAGCTGGAGCCGATTTTGTGCGACCTGATGGGGAAGTTATTGAGAATAGTAAACTAACATTTCCTCCAGAAAAATCCAGAAGCTATGCCTTTTGCTCCGATACGGCATATAGAGAAAAAATAATTCCGATTATTAAAAATGTCTCTGTTTTGTACCATGAGACTACATTTTTGGAAAAAGAAAGAGAATTAGCAAAAAAAACTACACATTCTACGGCTGCACAAGCTGGTAGTATTGCCAATCAGGCTGAAGTAGGAAAACTATTAATTGGACATTTTTCTGCTCGTTACGAAGAAAAGCACCATCAAGAATTTATTAAAGAAGTACAATCAAAATTCCAAAATGTGGAAATTGCGGAGGAGTTGAAAACTTATGAAGTGAGGTAGTTTACGTTTTTAGAATTACTAAAAAAAAGCTGTAAATAATTTAAGACTACATAATTTGTATCTCATCACGGGCAGTAAAATACTTCTGAGTTAAAATTGATATCATCCGAACAGAATTTTAAATCACCTGTATATTGTCCATTGAAAAGTTCAGTAGCTGTTTTCACATTGAACTCTTTATTAGATTGGATGAAACTAGTGTATCTGCTTCCAAAAACACCTCTTCCTCCCTCGATATTTGTATAATCAGGTTTGTCGAAAGCTATGTTGTTGTTTGGTTTGTTCACATCAATGTATGTTTCCATAATTTGATTTACCGAGGTCACTCTAAATTCAATTTTCCCTATAACTCTTTTGGTGACTCCTGCCGTGTCCTGCAATTGCTGACTATTTCCCAAGTAAGCGAAGAAACTTTCGGCATTACTTTCAAGACTCAGACTACCTGTAGTTGATGTTGATTTTCTACTACCAACAAACCAGTCTATTGAAAGGGGTGTTGCAATTCCATTTCTGTGCTCTGTGTAATAAAATCTGACTGTTACGTCATATAATTTTCCGTCAGGAGATTGTCTCCATTTTGGGTTTATAGGACTATAATTTCCTGAATTGTACCACCCAATTCCCAGAGGAGCATTAAGCGAATTTCTGAATGATAAATCGAAGGTGAAATCTGACACAAGATTAGTTGTAGCAGAAAATGGTCTACCATCTCCTTCTCCCACAATGCGATATTCTTTTGTTTCATCTAACGCATCTGTAAAGTAGTATACTTTTTGCTGTCCTGTGAAAAATATCCCGGACCCTGGAGCTACAGGAACAAATTTTTCATCCAAAGAAAAAACACGCAATACTCTTTCGTCTTCGTCCAATTCTTCTACCCTCACGTCTACATTATCAAAGTATAGCGAATCGTTTACACTTGCGTATTGGTTATTGTCAGTACCCAAAAAACTTTTATTGATTTTAATAAATTGCGTATCTGCACTTTGGTCCATAATTCCATAAACAATTGGAATTCGATCGTAAGGTGCATTGATTTCAAAATCAGTTTCACAGCTGTAACAAATTATTATTAAGCCAATTATATATGTAAATTTTTTCATTCTTGCTTTGATGAGTTTTATCCCTACTAAAGTACGATTTTTTGTGTGACCAGCATACCGCAGAGATTGAAAATTATGGGAATCTATACAATTTTAACAACCTAAAATCTAATGGCTTCTTCTATTATTATATCAAAAAGAGACGAAAGATCCAATCCTTCTTGTTCTTTCACCATTTTGGGAACTAAACTTTCAGCACTCATTCCAGGAGCTGTATTTACCTCAATCACAAAAGGTTTGTTGTCAACAAGCATGTAATCTATTCGGATTAAACCTTTCATTCCAAGCATTCTATATATTTTTTTTGTCAATGCTTGCACCTCATCACGCACGGAGTTGTCAATTCTTGCAGGGCAAATTTCTTGAGATAATCCCTCGTATTTTGCTTCATAATCAAAGAATTCTGTTTCGCTCACGATTTCAATCATGGGCAGAGTTTTTAGTTCTTTGTTCTCTGTGTAGCAAGCACAAGTTACCTCCATGCCGTCAAGAAATGATTCAATCATTACTTCGTTTCCTTCTGCGAATGCTCTGTTAATTGCAGGAATCAATTGCACCTCTTCTTTTACTTTGGTGATTCCAAAACTAGAACCTCCGTCATTGGGTTTCACAAAACAAGGAAGTCCCAGTTCTGCTACAATTTCTTTGTTATTAAATAAAGCTGCTCGGTCATTAATCAAAAGAGACTTTGAACAAGCAATTCCGTTATTAAGTAAAACTTGATTGCATGCCCACTTATCAAAGGTGAGTGAGGAAGATTTTTGACTGCTAGAGTTGTATGGGATATAGAGCATATCAAAATATCCTTGTAATTTGCCGTCTTCTCCGGGGGTCCCGTGAATTGTAATGTAAGCGCAATCAAATTTTATTTTTTCTCTATCTTTGGTAAATGAAAAATCATTTTTATTTATGGGAAACAGAGCTTCATTTAACCTCACATTCCATCCTTCGGAATTTATGATAACTACATAAGAATTGTATTTATTTTTGGGTAAGTTGGTATATATAGTTTCCACACTTTTAAGCGACACCTCCAATTCATTGGAATATCCGCCTGCAATTACAGCAATGTTTTTTTTCATTTTCATCAAAGTTTATATCTAAAATTAAAGATAAAGCTAAAGTTTATGATTCACATTCGTGAATTCAAAACATATTTACTTTCTAATGTTAATTAATGTGACGCTAATTCAGTTCGAAATTGTTTAATAGCTCTAAAAATATCCCTTTTTCCTTTTTTCTCGTGGGAGCTCATCTGATTAATTTCGTCTATCAATTGAGCTATTTTATTGGAAGCTGCTTCTTTCTCATTTGTTACGTTTAGGAACTTTGCGAACTCTAATCTGTGGGAATAGTTGCAGTATAATCCATCCATTTCAATAAATTCTTTTTTTGCCTCATCAATTTTTTTGCTATTGTAGAGCGACCAAGCTAGCATAATCTGCTCCTGAGAATCAATAAATTCTGTTTTATTTCGAATAATCTGACTGTATTCGATTACTGTATCAAAATCTTTTTGAGCAAAATAGACGCGAATCAGTCTTTGTATTAAATCGGGATTGTTTTTATTGAACGATTCTCTGCAGGATTCGTAAAGTAATCTTGCCTCCTCAAACCTGCTCAAATCATAATACCGATCAGCTAATTTGGTTTTGTTGTGCACTGTATCTGAAAAGTCTAGTTCGTTCTCCAGTTTCTTGGTTTCGTAGTTTGTATTGAGAGCTCCTTTCACGCCTTCGGCAATCGTAGACATGTTTTCTTTGCTATAGAAGTGATAATATAAGTAAATTAAAGCCCCAATTGTTGGAAGAAAAAAAATAAGGTAGAACCATTTTTGGTCTGCCTTACTTTTAAAAGCATGGTACAAGCAAAATACTTGTAGAGCCAATAATATTGGATATAATCTAAGCAAAATTTAAGCTGTAACTATTAATTATTATTCCTTTTTCTTTTTTACTGTTTTTGCAGGCGCTTTCTTTGCTACAGTTTTCTTAACTGGAGCTTTTTTAGCGGATGATTTCGAAGCTGGAGCTTTTTCAGTTGTAGCTTTTTTAGCAGGTTTCACAGTTTTCGTGATGTAAGCTCTAATTTTCTTCAATTCGTCAATTTCAAACCATTTTGTTTCTTCGTCTTTCTTGAACCAAGTAAGTTGTCTTTTAGCGAAATTCCGAGTGTTTTGTTTTATTTTTTCAATCGCAAATTCAAGAGTTGTGTCCCCATCAAAATGAGAAAACAATTCTTTGTAACCTACTGTATTCAATGAGTTTAATTCGCGTTTTGGTAGTAGTGATTTCACTTCTTCCACCAATCCGTTTTCTACCATAATATCTACTCTCTGGTTGATTCTGTCATACATTAATTCTCTGTCAGCTTTTAATCCAATCTTCACAATATTGAATGATCTTTCCTTGGGCTTTTTATAGCGTAAATCAGAGTATTTTTTTCCAGAAACCAAGCAAACTTCTATTGCACGAATAACTCTTTGCGGATTTCTTTTGTCCATTGCGCGATAATGATCGTAATCAAGCTTTTTTAGTTTTTGTTGCAAAAATCTCAATCCGTGTTCTTTGAGTTCTTCATTCAGAGTTGCTCTTACTTCAGCATCACCAGGCATTTCGTCTATTCCGCTCCACACAGCATTTACATACAATCCAGATCCACCAGTCATTACCACTGTATCATGAGTTTCGAATAACTCATCTAGTTTTGCAATCACATCATTCTCAAATTTACCTGCTGTGTAAAATTCATCCACAGGCAAGAAGTCTACAAAATGATGGGGAATTCCTGCCATTTCTTCTTCAGTTGGTTTTGCAGTTCCAATGCTCATTTCTTTGAAGAATTGACGAGAATCTGCCGATATGATTTCGGTTTTATACTTTTTTGCAAGTTCTACTGAAAATGCTGTCTTTCCTATTGCGGTTGGTCCCACAATGGTAATTAATGTTTTATTTTTCAAGTTACTTTTACTTTTCTTATGATATTGGCGAATAGCGAAGGGAAGAATCTTTTGATATAAATAGCAAACACTTCTTTTTTACCTATCCACACTTCTTTTTTATTTTTCTTTAATGCTTTGATGTATTTCTTTGCAAGAACTTCAGGAGATAATCCTCCAGCAATTGCCTCATCTTTTTTATTTTGACTTTCTCCAGAAGCAGTAATTGCATTCTCTGAAATCTTTGTGTTGATTGGTCCAGGACATACCAAAGTCACACTAATATTGTGGTCATAAACTTCTGCTCTTAGACTGTCAAAAAAGCCATGTAAAGCATGTTTACTTGCTGCATACGAAGTTCTTAAGGGTGAACCATATTTTCCAACTACACTGGACGTTACTGCAATTTGTCCTGATTTTTTTGCAATAAAGTGGGGGAGAAGTGCTTTTGTTAAAGCGACCGTTCCAAAATAATTGATTGCCATTATTTTCTCATCCACAGTGATTGGAGTTTCTTCTGCAAGACTTCTTTGACTTATTCCTCCGTTATTAATTAATAGATCTATTCCATCAAAAAATGCAAGGGCAGAGGCAGTTTTTTCTTGCGCCTTTGTATAATCTTCCAAATCTAGGGGAAGTACCTTTATTTGCGCTTGATTGCTACACAACTCTTTGGTTTTGGATAATTTTTCGGTATTTCTTGCAGAAAGAATAAGGTTAGCGCCAAGAGATGAAAACTGAATAGCTAGAGCTCTTCCAATTCCAGAACTTGCCCCAGTAACCCATACAGTTTTATTCTTGTAATCATTCATTTAACTGTACTTGATAGCCATTTCTTTGGCTTCGTTATTCACACATTGGAAAATTTTCCCAGGGTACATTTCTATCGTTTTGTAGTGGTGAGTTGCCATGAAAATTGTAACACCCTGCTGCGAAATATTAATCAATAGATCCATGATTTCTCTTGCCGTTTCTGGGTCAAGACTTCCTGTGGGTTCATCAGCAATAATTAAATCAGGTTCATTGAGTAGCGCTCTTGCTATGGAAACCCTTTGCTGTTCACCTCCAGAAAGTTGGTGAGGATAATTGTTTTCTTTACCAGAAATTCCCACCATTTTTAGCACTTTAGAAATCTGTTCTTCTATTTTCTTCTTTCCTTTCCAATCGGTAGCTTCTAATACAAATCTTAAATTTTCGTACACAGTTCTGTCATACAACAACTTAAAGTCTTGAAAAACATTGCCAATTCTTCTTCTCAACATGGGAACATCTTTAGCTTTTAATCGCATCAAGTCAAATCCAACAGCTTCTGCTTTTCCTTCTGCTAATTTTATTTCTCCATAAATGGCATCTAAAAGTGAACTTTTTCCACTTCCTGTTTTACCAATAAGATAAGCGAATTCTCCTTTTACCAATTCTATATCAATAGAATTGAGAACTAGATGATCTTTGTAGAAGATTTTTCCGCCTTTAATTGAAATTACTGTTTCTCCTTGTTCCATATGTAAAGATAGGATTTATTAGTCAATTATAGATTGGAGAATTTCACAAATTGAAAATGAATTTATCGATAGTCACTTCTCGATACATTTTTTTTTATTTCCGCAAAAAGCTTCAATGAAAACACTCGACAAAACAAGTTTTGATGATGAAGAAATTGTTGTTGTCAGTATGAGTGCAATAATGCACTGAATAGTTAATTATTTAGTATCGTGGACAAATAATCTAAGCATAAAAAAAAGCATCAATTCTATTTCTAGAATTGATGCTTCAATAATTTAAAGTGGTAAACTTTTATGCTTCGAAAGGAACTACAGATACGAATGATCTGTTGTTTTTCTTCTTAGTAAAAGTTACAATACCATCAGCTTTAGCAAATAAAGTATGGTCTTTTCCCATTCCTACGTTAGTTGAAGGATGGTGTTTTGTTCCTCTTTGGCGAATAATGATGTTTCCTGCAATTGCAGCCTGTCCACCAAAAATTTTAACACCTAATCGTTTTGATTCTGATTCTCTTCCGTTATTCGAACTACCAGCACCTTTCTTATGAGCCATATCTATTAATTTTTATGAAATTGCCGTTACAGTAAGTTTTGTCAAATACTGTCTGTGACCTTTCTTTAGTTTATATCCTTTTCTTCTTTTCTTTTTAAAGACGATTACTTTATCACCTTTCAGGTGTTCTTCAACCTTTGCAGTTATTGAAGCACCTTTGATAGCTGGGGCGCCAAGAGTAACTTTACCGTCATTATCAGTTAACAAAACTTTGTCGAAAGTAACTGTACTTCCTTCTTCGTCTTGCAATCTGTGAACGAAAAGCGTCTGGTCTTTCACAACTTTGAATTGTTGCCCTGCTATTTCTACAATTGCGTACATAATTAATTTGTTTTTTATTTATTCGGATTGCAAAAATAGTAAATCCTTTTTGTTTATCAAATCTTTTCCTTCTTTTTATTGAAGAAAAATAAAGGTAAAAAACATAAATTGAGGATTAAGAAACCCGAGAATAAAATTACTCCAGCAAAAGGCCAATGAAACAGCTTAAAAAGCACTCCCGTGCTAATCATGAATGAAGCGAGAAAACCGAATAAATTTGTTGAATTTTTCATAGTTGTTTTTTTTGTTTGATCGTATAATCCAATCTTCACAAAAAGTAACAAGTTTTATTTTTTATCTGCCACTATCACTAAAACCTTGCGATAAAAAGTAAGAAAAAAAACAATCTATTTATTTCTTCTTTGCCTTTTTCTCAGCTCTTTTTTCTTTCAATGTTTTCGTAGCTTCTTTCTTTACCGCTTTTTTTGCGTCTTTTCCTTTTCCCATTTTGTTTTATTTTTTTTCAATGTACGGATAACTGCACACTTTTTAGTTTTTAATTACTCAACTTTTTTTCAAAAGTTAATATTTTGCTCAGTGCAATTACTTCCATAGCCTCTTTCACGTCATGCACTCTTAGTATATTTCCGCCTTGTTGCAAGGCAAAACCGTGAAGAGCGGTTGTTCCATTCAGAGAGTCTTGAGCTGTGATTCCAAGTGTTTTATAAATCATAGATTTTCTTGAGACTCCGACCAAAATTGGTTGATTCAGGTTGGTGAAAAATGAAAGGTTTCTCAGTAATTCGTAATTATGCTCAATTGTTTTTCCAAATCCAAAACCAGGATCGACAATAATATCATTGACTCCTAGTTTTTGCAATTCGCTAATTTTTTCACCCAAATAATAAAAAACTTCCTCAGTCACATTTTTATAAGTCGGGTTTTGTTGCATGTTTTGCGGAGTTTCCTGCATATGCATCATGCAATAGGGAACTTGCAATTCTCTTATTGTTGAGAACATTTTTGAGTCCATTTCGCCTGCAGAAATATCATTAATCATGCAAGCGCCTGCTTCAATAGATTTTCGTGCGACTTCGCTCCTGAAAGTATCTACTGAAATAAGTGCTTCTGGATATTTTTCGATAATTAATTTAATCGCGGGAATCACTCTTTTCAATTCTTCATCTAAAGTAACTTCCTCTGCACCAGGACGTGAAGAATAACCGCCAATGTCAATTAAGGTTGCTCCTTGGTCTATAATTTCGGTTGCTCGTGCAAGAATTTCATTCTCATATTGGTAGTTTCCTCCGTCATAAAACGAATCGGGAGTCACATTTAAAATTCCCATTACAATTGGGGAATCCAGATTTAATAATTTACCTTTACAGTTAATTGTCATAAAAAAAATAGAGTAAAAAGATGAATACATCTCAGCAATACGACACAATTATAAGTAAATGCGAAGACATATTTACTAAAAAAACCAAAGATTATGGAACGGCTTGGAGAATATTGAGAACAAGCTCATTGACAGACCAAATTTTTATCAAAGCTCAAAGAATTAGAACTCTGGAAGACAAGGGAGTGAACAAAGTGGGAGAAAGTATTGAAGACGAATTTGTCGGAATTATTAACTATTGTGTAATGGCAATTATTCAGCTCGAGTTAAAAGACGATACCAATCTAGAATTAGAAACTGAAGTTGCAAGCGGTTTGTACAAAAAGTACTTTTTGGAAGCTAAAAACTTGATGGAAATGAAAAATCACGATTACGGAGAGGCATGGCGAGATATGAGAGTTTCTTCTTTTACAGACCTTATTTTGATGAAACTATTGAGAGTGAAACAAATCGAAGATAATGAAGGAGCCACAATAATGAGTGAAGGAATAGATGCCAACTATTATGACATGATTAATTATGCTGTATTCGCTTTGATCCAGATGAGTGAAGTTAAGAAATAGTTATTCCTCTTTTTATTCCTGTCAATAATTACTAAATTCAACTTTCAAAAATTGCCCTAAACATGAAATATTTAATTTACATAGCTCGAATCATTGTAGGATCTGTGTTTGTAGTTTCCGGACTAATTAAAGCAAACGATACCTTAGGTTTTTCTTACAAGCTAGAAGAGTATTTCATGCCAAATTCACTAGGTGGATTTTGGACAATGTTTGAGGATTTTGCTTTGCCAATAGCCATTTTGGTTTGCGTAGCGGAGGTCGTACTTGGTCTTTCTTTGCTTTTTGGTACAAAGTATAAATTAACAGTTATTTTGATTACAGCTTTTTTAGTTTTCTTTGGTTTCTTGACCTATTACACTGCGGAATGTAACCCTTATGAAATAGTTACTTATGTGAATGAAGCAGGAGAAACAATCACAACAAATAGAGAGTGTGTTCTTGATTGCGGATGTTTTGGTGATGCGCTCAAAGGTTCATTAGGGAGATCTTTAACACCTTGGGAATCTTTCCAAAAAGACATGGTTTTATTGTTTTTCACAATTTTCTTGTTCTTTGGCTGGAAAAGTCAGAAGGTGAATAACGAAAGTAGAGATAAGCTAATTTTAGTGGGTTCTTTATTGTTCACGGTTTTCTTTTCCGGATACGTATTTGGCTGGTGGATGCCCTTGAGTTTTATTGCAATTGCTTCCTCATTATATATCATTATCAAATGGTTTTATGTGCGTAAAGGAAGAGATTGGGTAATTATTGGAATGCTTGTAGGGATTTCTTCTGCGTTTATTTGGTACACCTTAACCTACTTGCCAGTAAAAGATTACAGACCTTATGCGGAAGGAAATAATTTGCCAGAATTGATGAAATCTTCAGATGATTTCAAGCAAGAAATCATGGACTATGAAACTAAAAAGCTGTTAGCTGAATATTCTACAATGATGGAAAAGGACTTGATGGTATCGTTAGCTGCTGATAGTGCTTACAATGACACTTCGGCAACCGAAGAGCAAAAATCTGTTATCAAAGTCAGCATGCAAGAACAAATTGGCTACAAATATGAAGATTTGGTGTATGCAAAAGCAGATTCTTTGGCTACTGATTCTATGGAAAAAGCCAATTTATTACCCCCTGTTTATGCATCTATGTTCTACATGCAAAACAAGGAGACGGGAGAGAGAGAAAGTTTCTCTAGCACTGCTTATTCTAAGGACAAATTGTGGGAGAAATGGGACTTCGTTTATGTGCTAGTAAATAATGAAACGGGTGCGAGAGAAGAAGTGGAGAAGAAAGATTATAACGAAGAAGAGTGGACAGCAAAAGGTTTTGAAAAGCAAAACCCGCCTACTTTCCTTGAGAAAGATGGGTATGATCCAAAAATCCCACTTGATTTTGATTTCAATGACGATTCTATAAATCAGGATGTTTTACATAGTGAAAACTACACTTTATTAGTCATTTCTTGGGACATGGAAATGACCAACAAAAAAGCAATTGACAAATTGAAAGTGCTTCATAGTCATTCGATTGAGAAAGGATATAATTTTCATGCTGCAACTTCCAGAAATTACTTGGTAGAGGAGTTTACCAAAAAATTTGATGTTCCTTTTCCTTTTGCTTCTGCAGATGAGAAAATTTTGAAAACAATAGTGCGTTCAAATCCTGGACTGGTTTTATTAAAAGGCGGGATAGTGATTAAAAAATGGGACCAACATAGAATGCCAAAACCAAAGAAATTGGAAAAAATCATTTCTAAGCATAACTAATGAAAGATGAGAAACTCATCAATCGCATTCGCTATTGCAAACTAGCCAATACACTTCGAAATCTCATGAAGAAAATCAGAATTCCTGGTTTTGAGGGAATGAATATGTATGAGGCTCTCAAGTTTATTTATGAGGCATTTACACGAAGCGATATTGCTACAAAAAGTGCAGCTATCTCTTTTAAATTGTTTATCGCTCTTTTTCCGGCAGTAATCTTGTTGCTGACACTAATTCCCTACGTTCCCATAGATGATTTTCAGGAAAATTTACTGGCAAGTATTACTGCCATTCTACCTGAAAACGTAGGTAAAATTATCCTTCAAACGATTGAAGATTTGATTCTCAAAAAGCATACTGGATTTTTGTCTGTTGGTTTTATCCTTACCACTT
>JBDMYC010000013.1:0-3311 GCA_039770535.1 Flavobacteriales bacterium | reverse complement strand
TAAAATTGAAGTTTTGAAAGAAAAGATTGAAGAAATACCAGAAATTGGCTCCGTAGCCTTTGTAAAAAGTAAAAGAGCAAAAAATTTGAGGATATCATTGAAACCTTTTGGTGGAGTGAAAGTGACCATGCCCCATTTGATGAGTTATAAAGCTGCAAGAAAATTCGTGTTGTTGAAAAAAAGCTGGATCATTAAGAATTTGGAAACTATGAAAAGCAAAGAAGTGGGAAGAACAGTCTTTGATGAAAACACTGATTTCTCTACTAATTTGCATGAATTGGCAATTGAAAGATGGGAAGGCGAGAACTTAAAGGCTAGTTTGAGTGCAGATAAAATCAAGGTTGTCATTCCGCATGATGTGGAGATAAATAGGGAGGAAGTTCAGCAATTTATTCGCAAAGCAATAGAAGAATCTTGGCGAAAAGAAGCAAAATTTATTTTACCAAGGAGGACTCAGGAACTTGCACAAACACATGGATTTGAGTACAATAAGGTCACTATCAGGAATACAGTTTCGAGGTGGGGGAGTTGTTCCTATCAAAACAATATAAATTTTTCTCTCCATTTGATGAGGTTGCCAGCAGAATTGCAAGATTATGTAATTTTACATGAATTGGCTCACACCAAAGAGAAAAATCATCAGCCTCCTTTTTGGGCTTTATTAGATTCGGTAACAGACGGCAATGCTAGAAAGCTAGATCGAGAAGTTAAAAAATATACGACCAGGATTTACTAGGGATTCGACAATTGAAATCCGTGTTCTTTCGCGAATTTTTCTTGAAGGTTGATAAAATAATCTTCTTTTTCAGAAATCAATTCATCTGCTTGCACAGCATGTTTTTCGGCATAGAGCTTTTTGTCAAGAGTTTTCAATGAATCAGGAAGTCTCATGAATTTAGCAACTTCTTCGTATTCGTTCTTCAAGCTACTGGCGTATGAAGTAAGCACAGAGGTAACACTTTCGCTAAAAGTAGAATCTCCCTGAAATACTTTCAATTCTTTTATTTTACTTTTGCTTTTTTCAATATTGACAAGAATTTCATTTTTGAATTCTGTCAAAGTATGTGTTTCAGAAGAATCTTTTAGTTTCATCAAGTACTCCTCCATGCGGTTTGCCACAAATTGTTGTTCCCCTAACAAGGCATTATTGTAGGTAATAGCTTTGTCTGTTTGCGAAGTGCAAGCAAACAGTATCAACAGAGAAATTGTAACTAGTAAATTTCTCATGTACTATTGGATTATTTTCCCCGAAGTTTCGAGGTCCCAGGTGGACTCGGATATTGATTTTCCATTCTTAAAATAGAAGTTTCCAGATTTCGATTTTTTGTGAATATAATCGTCTCCTTTGTTGCCTATTACAACCACTCTTCGTGTTGTAATAGCAGTTATTTCTCCAAAATTGTTCTTTTTTTGGTACACCTTTTGCGTTACGCCTTCAGGAAAAATAAGAGCAAGTTGATCTTTGTTTTCGTCCGATTTTTGAGTAGAAAGATTGTCAGTTAATTTTTCTATCTGAGTGTCTGTGGTTAATCTATCTTCAGTGTTTTTCTTGCTAATTTCATTTTTCTTATCATCTAAATCTGAAATATATTTTTCCAATTCTTTGTTCTTTTCATCAATCTTTTTTGAGCCGTCAATCTCATTCTCAGCTAACATATCTGTAACAGATTCAATCTCTGCATTGATTTTTTTCTGGCTAGCTTCGTCTACTTCCCCCAACTGTTTCTTTTTTTCTGCTAACTTGTCATTGAGTTCATTATAATCCTCAGAGAATTGTTTCACTCTTTTTTGGTCATCTTTAACTTCCTTGATTCGATTGTCCTGAAAATCAATTAATTCCTTGTCTGTTTTTGCAATTTTTGTAGCTGCTGTTTCTTCAAATTCACTTTTCACTTCTACCACTTTTTCTTCGTAATCTCTGTAAACTTTATTAGTGGTTTCAATTTTCTCTACGCCAGCTTTCGTTTTCTTTCTAATTATTTCGGCTGTGCTTTCCAGGTAATCAATTTCAAATTTTTGACTTAATTGCTCTTTATCATTCAGTTCAGCACGTTTCTCAGAGCGTAAATCAATGTATTCTTGATATTGGGCATCTTTGTCTTTTGCAGTTATATTTTTTGCACGTATTTCATCATTAATTTTATCCTTGAAAGTTTCCAATTCCGCGAAAATTTGCTCGTTAGTTTTGAGGTGACTCAGGCTATTAATTTTCATTAATTCCGTGTTATTGTCTTTGTATTTTTCGTACTCTGCACCAAGCCCATTATTTCTCGAAGATAAATTGGAGTTAATTTCATTGTACTCGTCTTGAAGCTTATCAAGTGCCTCGTAGTTTGCCAAAGTACTTTTTGAGGCTCTGGTGCTCTCATTTTTTCTATCTTCTTGATACGCATTTAAATATAGATCTATTGAAGTGACACTGCCATTGCGCCCGTAATCATTTGCGCCTAACTTTTTGCCAATTTCGTCTTTCAACTCTTCAAATTTTTGATAGGTCAATTGTGAGAAATCAACATCCTTAAGCTGGGCATCTTTGCTATTAGAAGAGAGTGAATCAATGTATCTTTGTAGTTCCATGTATTCTCTACGGTCAGAGTTGTCCTCAATTTTGGTCAGCAAGAACGTACCGTCATCTCCAGACATATCAACCTCTGTGCCATATAAATCAGCATCCAAATTGAAATAATCATCTGTGCTTTTTACTGAATTTCTTTTTTCTTCAGCAAGTTTGTTTAGTAAATCGTTTATCGCAGAAATTCTTTGTTTAGGGAAAGATTCTGAAGGTTTTATATCCAGTGCTGCAGAGTAAGAATTCTTAGCTTTCGTATAATCTTGATCGTCAAATTGTTTTTCCCCTTTTGCAAGTAGGCTAACGTATCTCTGTTCTCTATCTCTTCTTGATTTTGCAAGAGCTTCTTTTTTTGCAGCTTCTTCGGCTTCTAGCTGAGCTTTTCTATTTGCAGCAGCTAGAGCTTCTAATCTTGCTTTTTCGGCAGCATTTTGTTCTGCATTTCTTTTTGCTAGTGCTTCCGCTTCTAATCTAGCTTTTTCTTTAGCTTCCTCTTCAGCTCTCTTTTTAGCTAAAGTCTCAGCCTCCAATCTTGCTTTTTCAGCAGCATTTTGTTCTGCGTTTCTTTTTGCTAGTGCTTCCGCTTCTATTCTAGCTTTTTCTTTAGCTTCCTCTTCAGCTCTTTTTTTAGCTAAAGCCTCAGCCTCTAATCTTGCTTTTTCAGCAGCATTTTGTTCTGCGTTTCTTTTTGCTAGTGCTTCCGCTTCTAATCTAGCTTTTTCTTTAGCTTCCTCTTCAGCTC
>JBDMYC010000012.1:0-2714 GCA_039770535.1 Flavobacteriales bacterium | reverse complement strand
TTGGATAGCATTACAGTAGAAATTGAGCAATACAAATTCATGCGAGATTATTTGCAAGATAAATCAGAGAAATTCACTCCTTCTATCAAAAAAGAGTACGATAAGATTGTGAAAGACGAGAAAAATTTCTTGCGATCCAATGACAAGTACTTGATTAAAAGAAAAATAAAAGCTTTGGACAAATTAGATGATTTGCTTTATTATGAAGATGATGAATCGTATTTTTCTATGTTTATTAGCTTAAAAATGATGGATGAAAATCAATTCACGAATTATAAGAAAGTGCAAAAATTGCTAGCAGACGGAGAAAAAGCATTTGAAAACAATGAGGCCAAAAAACTAAAAAGCTACTGTCAACTGATATTTTCTTATGTCAAAGACAGAAAAAAACCGAAAGATATGTTTTCTGGAACAGGTTTGAAGTAGATTTTGGTAGTTTTTAAATAATATATTTCATACTTTTGTTAAACAAATTTGACAAATGACTAAACAAAAAGATAAGAAGCCAGATCAAATCGTTTTTGACGAGGAAACGCAAAGATATGATGCTGCTATTAAAGAGTATGGAACCAATGTGGGTGCTCCAGCTATTTCTACAACAAATGTAAAGACATGGAAGAATGTTGGTATATCGAAGGTTAATCACCTTTTAACTACCAAATTCAAGGCCATTCAAGAAGAGTATGAGAAATTGCTAGAAGAACACAAATGGAATGACATCATATACAATACTGAGTATAATTTTGAACCAATTGTAGGAGAAATTTATCATTTGTATAGGAGGGAAGACGATACTACATTCCTTTCTGTCATTTCACCAGAGACATTCAAGCACGACTTTATTGGCTCTTTTCACTTAACTTTTGAGCAGGTTTGGAAAAAAGTAAGCGAAAATCCAGAGGCAGAGGATTAAGTCGCAGAATATATTAGGCACAAAAAAAACTCATTGGAAATTCCAATGAGTTTTTTTGTGCTCAACAAGAGCAATTCGGATAACTACTATTCTTGGAAAGAATAAACAACTCCAAACTGAACTAAGGACTTTGACCAACCTGCTTCAACATATCCTCCTAAGTTTTCTGTAAATAGGAAACGAAGACCAATTGTTGATTCGAAACCGATTGGAAATATGTTTGCAAAATCATCAATAAAATCGTCTTCTACGAAGTTAGGATCTTCTGATTCACTTTTAATGCTTACATAGTTGTATCCAATTCCCACACCAGAATATAAATCAAATCTATCGTTATCTAAGAAATGCTTATTTAATCTCACTAAGAAATTGATTGAAGTTCTAGAAAAAGATTCAGCATACACAACCGGATTGTTGTTACCATCAAAAGTTTCATAATCCCATTTGCTCCCTGAATTAGAAAAATTTACAGAAGCTCCTATACTGTAAGTTTCAGATAATCCATAGTCAAACCTAAGGTGCATAGGTCCGAAACCTGTTGACTTTACGTCACTGTCAAGACTTTCAGCAAAGTCGTTAAGTAGTTTATTTAAGTTTGGAAAACCATATCCTAAACTTACAAATCCTATTCCTTCATCATAAGCTTGAGCTTTTGTTGAATTTGGATTGATCATGAAAAGTGCGATTGTCGCAACTGCAACAGTTTTAAAAATTTTAGTCATTTTTTTTGTTTTACGTTTATATATGACAAAAGTAAGTAATTGGAATTGATTATCGAAACTAACGGATGTTTTCTTTTCCAAGTATTGGTATTAGAAGCCTCTAAAAAACGATTGCAGGAATCTTTAAATTATTAACGTAGTTGGGCTTGTTGGCTGTTAAGTATTGAACTATTTTGTGTGAGCCAATCAAATACTTATTCACTTCAGATACGTGTCTTTCAAGCGAATCTATATCAGTTTCATCTACAAAGAAAACCTGTCTCAATTGTTTTTCAGAAGAGAATATTCCTCCTGTTTTATGCTCTTTTTCTCCCACAGAGTTTACAATTTCAGTAGTATAGAAAAAGGCAAAATCATCTTCTGTAAATTTTTCTTGTATCGTTTTGCTTATTTCGTGATTCTCTTTAGAATATTTGCAGTAAATAGGACCAATATCTATGCGCTTAAGTATCTTAGGTTTAATAGATTCTGCTGAATTATCCAGGTCTGTAGCTAAAACTTTGAGAGGCGAGGAATTACTCTCATTTTTCTCTATTATTGCTTTAAAAGCTTCTAATCCTTCTTTCTGAAGATTTACCGAATCATTGGTAAATTCAAATGCCAAGATGTAAATATAAGGTCGGTTAGTCATACTGTCGTAAGATGCCCAGCTGTATAAGTATTTCTTGTGTCCAGCTTTTGTTTTACCCAATTCGTGCAAACTTCCTTCGGTAAACATCTTCATATATCGCTCATTGATTAGCGACTCATTATAAGTGATTTCTCCCATTTTTTGTAACAAATGGATGGGTTGAGCTTTACGCTCAAACATGTAATCCAATACTTCTTGTTTTATTGAATCTTTGTTTGGCATTTTTGCTAAGGTTTCTCTCGATTTCAAAGCTTCTGCATCCAGTTTTTTTATTTCCAAATAGTTGGGAAAGCTAGAATCCGTTAAATCAATTGCCATTTTATCGTCTTGCTGAAACAAATATTTTAGCCTAAGAATCTCAACAGTATTCAGGTATTTCTGCAGGAAATCTTTAAGAATTGCAATCTCAATTGGGTTATCTGCCGAGCGAGATTTCAATGAATCTATC
>JBDMYC010000011.1:0-7574 GCA_039770535.1 Flavobacteriales bacterium | reverse complement strand
GATATTTGATAAAGTATGCTAATAAATTTTTCATTTTTCTTTTTTGGGATTAGTAACCAGATTAGTTTTTTACTGCTACTTTCATTCCTTCATATCCGCCAGCAACTGGACTTGATACTAAGTCCGAATTGTTCTTCAATCCTCTTACAATAAGTGTGTTTCCTGAAGAGTGAATAATTGAAATAGCTTGCTTCACGAGTACACTATCCTTTACTAAGAAAACCATATTTTCATCCACAATTAAGCTTCTTGGTATTTCGAAAACCTCTGTCACATTCTGTGCATTGATATCTGCTTCTAAGTATTCTCCTTCGTTCAGTTCTGATGAGCGCACTTCTACAAATAATTGAACTGTTTGTGAAGCTCGGTCTATTTGTGAATTTACTCTAGTCACTCTTCCTTGGTAGCTTTCAGATCTGTCGGTTGTGAATAGAGTTACTTTTTTTCCAATTTTTAAAAAATCGGTCATACTTGCATTCACATTAAGCTCTAGTTCATACACGCCAGTTTTGATAAATTCTCCTAGTTTTTGACCAGGAGAAACCAAAGTTCCTGGCGTAATATCAGCTTTCACAAGCACTCCAGAGAATGGTGCATAAATTGTATATTTTGCTAATCTAGTTTCTAAGTTTTTAATCGAGTAGTAAGTTGTGAAAATTCCCTTACCAGAGATATAATTCGAGAAATTTTCATTGTTAGTTTTTGGTAGAACAGGCAAAGATTTTTCAGAAGTAATACTATTTGCATAGCTTTTCCAAGTTGTCAATTCGCTTGGATAATCAAATTGAATGTCTGCAAGTGTTCCTGTAATCAAACTTTTAAAATTGATTCTTTGAGATTCTACTGTAGCAGCAAACTCAGAGTTGTTTATTCTGATTAAAGGCTGCCCATTTCCATAGCGCACACCTGGTTTAAATTGTCTTTCAGTTTGCTGAAAAACACCTTGTACTTCAGAGAATAAAACGGTTCTATCTTTAGCTAAAATAGATCCAGTACTTTTTATCTGAATAGGCAAAGAAGTGTTTAAAACCTTGATACTTGGGACAGATTTGACTGTTTTTATTGTTTTTCTTTCGGGAGCTTTTTTGCTGCTTGCAAATAACCCAAAAATCCATCCTGCTGCTCCCAAGATTAATAATGTTCCAATAAAAGATTGAATTGTTTTTTTCATAATAATTTAGTTAAAAAATGGACCTGTAAATTCGTCAGTCACGTTTTCTTGTATTTTTTTTAATATTTGTTTAGTTGTCTCAATTTCCTCAACACTCAAGTTTTGCTCAATACAAGCTGCCATTTTCCTGAAGTGCGGAATCGCTTTTTCAAGTATTTCAGTTCCATGACTTGTAATATGAATGTGATTTTTTCTTTTGTCTTCTTGGGACGAACATTTATTGATGTAGCCTTTGTTGATGAGCGTATTGATCATTCTTGTCAAAGAGGATTTGTCTCTCTTTGCAAAAAAGGCCAGTTCATTTTGTGAAATCCCATCATTTTCTGCAATTGTTTTTAAAACTACAAATTGCATTCGACTCAAATCAATGTCATGTTGGCTCAGAATTTCTTCAATTCTGTGCTCAATCAGTTTCAGTGTTCTCCCAATCCATGGCCCGAGGGAGTTTTTGAATTCTATATTGATTTTTTCTTTCACACAACAAAGGTATTGTTTTATTGGTTGTATATGCAACTAAATAACTTTCTTTTTTGTCAAAAAAGGATAATTTAGAAAGATAGTAAACAAAAAAAACCTGATGAAAGTATACTTTTCATCAGGTTTTGGTGGTTTATTAAAAAAGTTCTTATTGCTTAATGAATCTTTTCACTTCTGTTGCTCTTTCGGTATTTATTTGCAGTAAATAGATTCCAGAAGGAAGCTGAGAGATATCCAAATTAGCCATTCTGTTTCTTGGCGAAGTTGTGAAAATAATTTTACCACTCGCATCCATAATAACTAAAGTTGAAAGTTGAGTGTCGTCTGTTTCAATTGTCAATAGATCAGTGGCTGGCGAAGGATACACTTTCAAAGAAGCAATTTTATTTTCTTCTATTCCTGCATAAGATTTTATTAAAGTATAACAGCTTGAAGTATCGGAGCATCCGTTAACTGTTACCGCAACTTTAAAACTTCCGCTTGATGGAGCAATAAGAGTTTGGGCAGTTTCTCCAGCTACAGCCATTTCAGTTCCGCAGTCTATCCATTGGTATGTTGCTCCGGTTGCAGTTGCTACAGCAGTTGAATCATCCGTTTTACTTGCAGATCCATCAACTATCACAACTGTGATTGTATTAGCATTAGATAGAATAGGGCAGGTCATATGAGTTCCTTCTGCAGTGATAGTGCTAGTTGCAGAGAGAGATGCAGAGTAGGTTCCTGATGTTCCGCTTTGCACACTTGTACCTCCATCAAAAAACTCGTAACTAGAAGTAGTTCCTGTTGCAGTAAAAGTAACACTTTCTCCTGGGCATATTGAGTCATTTGCATCTGAATTTGACAGCACTAAAGTTTCAACTTCAATAATTGCTCCTATTCCCAGAGTTCCTAATGTTGTGTATGGAGCAGAAGGGGTTCCTCCAGCTATTCCAAATCCAAAATATCTTCCAGTTGGAACATTTTCGGGGAAGTGGGATCCAATCGGGAAATAACCTACAGTTGCGTTCGCAAATTGTCTTATTCCAATATAGTAATCAGGATTTGCTGTAGTTATCATGTTATTTCCTGTAAGTGGCATAGATACCCTAGATCCTAACTGTGTAGCAGCAACTGTAATTATTGCTGAAGAGTCAATTATTACTCCTCCTGTATCTAAAAGGAGAGCTTGCAATTGATTTCCTGTAATATTAGGGTTTGCATCAAGTTCAAAATAGATTGATTTTACGGAAGAATTCACAGCAGAACTTCCTGTGTGCTTAGCTGCTAGAATACCAGATCCAGTATTGAATCCAATCGCAGTATAAGGCGTAGAATTATCTGCCCAACTTACTGTGTCACAATTAATAGATTGTCCTAAAACAATAGAGTCATTGGCAGTAAATTGATCGCTTGGTACAGAAAGTTTTATTTCTTGAAGCCCTCCAGTTGCGGCAGAAATCCCCGAAAAAGTAACAGTTTGCGAAGCTCCAGCAGCAAGTGTTGCAATAGTTTGTGTACTTGTATAAGGATTTGCTCCCGAGATATCCAAAGTCACAGGGACTGAAGTAAGTGGACCTTGTGATTTGTTTCTAACTGTTCCTACTATTGTTTGCGTGGTGTCATACACTTTATTGATGTGACCCGCATCCAACACTAAGAAATCTACAGTCATGTCATTCGTAAATGGATTGATATACCCAATATAAAGTCCCGGTCTCCAGCTAGAAGTCCCCGTTAATACAGTTCCAGGCGTGGTAGTGGAGGAGGTTATCAATTTTAAGTCGCCTGTAACACTATTATTACAATCATAATTTGCAGCAACAGTGGCAAAAGTGCTTCCTAGGTAGTCATAAGCAACCTGAATTCCAGCACCTGAGTATGTAAAAGTATCACTCAAAACAATAGAACTTGTTGTTGCAGTTGTCCCAACTGGTATGGCATAACTTCCGTCATACAAAGTGTCCATTCCTGTGATAGCTGTTGCCCAAGTTGTAGATTTTGTATTGGCAGTTGTTGTCGAGTTTTCAAGGTATAATTTTATGTTTCCAGAAACAGCTACATCTACTCCATTGTTGTAAACAAAACCAACTGATGTTATTTGTGCTCCTGATGGCAGTGCGGCAAGTTCAGCTGGGTATAACATGTAATGTGCTCGAATTGAGGTGTGAGCAACCAACCCATTAGGAGCTCTCAAGGTAGAGTTAGCGCCAAGCACAGACGGAATCGTTTGATTCAGAACTGCTTGTCCGAAAAGTTGTCCCATGCCTAGCATGAACAACAAAAAGTAGATTTTTTTCATGATTTATTGATTTTGATGTTCTTAAATTTAATCAAAAATTTCTAAACTCTATTATCTAGTTAGTTTAATTGCTAAGTCAATTGGTAGTAAATAAAAGTGTAATTGAATGTAATATGACTTAAATTTGCTGTGTAACATGTGAAAACATACCCTATGAAAAACTCCATAATTAGTTTAATTCTTCTTTTTGCTTTTATTAATTGCAACTCAAGTAAGTCTCACGCAGAGAAACCTTTGGTGGACAAAAGTGGCTTGGAGGAGAGCAAAAACAGTTTACTTGAAGATCTCTCTGGAGATAAAAGCGAGGCAAAAGAATTAGTTGAAATCAATCCGGATAATTTGGTAAATGCCTATTTTGCAAGTGGATGTTTTTGGTGTGTAGAAGCTATTTACGAACACACAAAAGGAGTGAAAGAAGTAATTTCTGGGTATGCTGGCGGACATACTGAAAATCCAACTTACGAATCTTCCAATACAGGAAAAACTGGACATGCCGAAGCGGTAGAGGTTATTTATGATTCTTCTATTATTAGTTTTAAAGAATTAGTTGATATTTATTTTGGAACACAAAATATAGAGCAAGTAAATGGACAAGGAAACGATCGAGGCAGTCAATACCGAAGCATTATTTTTTATTCGGAAGTTGAAGAGCTTGATATTATCAACACAAAAATAGCTGAATTGAAAGCGATTGGTTTAAAACCAGCTGCTGAGGTAAAAGAACATAGCAGATTTTGGGTTGCTGAAGATTACCACCAAGATTACGAAAGATTACACCCCAATCAACCTTATATAAAAGCAGTTTCAGTTCCTAGATTGAATAGATTTAAAGCTGATTTTCCTGAGTTGGTGAAGTAGAAATCGACTATCGATTACCTTACTTCTCGAAATTCTAGTGGTGTCAGACCGGTTTTTGATTTAAATAATCGACTAAAATATTGTGGATATTCGAATCCGAGACTAAATGCAATTTCTTTCACCGAATCAGCAGAGTTAAGTAGTTTGTATTTGGCACTGGATATTACTGTGAGATGAATGTGCTCTTTTGCTGTTTTTCCAGTTTCTTTTTTTAGTAAATCTGTAAGATAATTTGGTGATAGTCTCAATTGAGAGGCAAAATAGTCAATTTTTGGCAATCCATTTTCTTTTAGTTTTTCCGATTGAAAGTGAGTTTTTAGTAAGTCCTCAAATCTTGAAATAAGATCCTTATTTAGTTTTTTTCGAGTTAAGAATTGACGACTGTAGAATCTTTGAGAATAATTAAGTAATTGTTCAATGGCAGTAATGATAACTCCTTGGCTATATTCATCAAGTTTTTCACTGTATTCGCCTATTATTGTAGCGGACAAGGAGGTGAGAATTTGCTTTTCTTTTTCTGAAACGTGTAATGCTTCACTTACGGCATAGGAGAAAAATGAAAAATCTTTTATTTTTTGACCGAGTGCACTATTTGATATCAAGTCTGGATGAAAGTAAATTCCCCAACCTTGAGACTTATTATTTTCGTTAAAATCACTTACTGAGAAGACCTGTTTTGGGGATAAAAACATTATTGAACCTTCCTCAAAATCATAATATTGTCTGCCATATTGCACAGATTTAGGAGAGGGACTTTTGAGACTAATGACATAAAAATCAGTTACTATTTTTATGTCATAATGGTTTGAGTCAGCCTTAATCTTCGAATAGTCAAGAACTGTTACTAATGGATGTTCAGGCTTTTGATACCCCAACATTTTGTGCAGTTGGCTGATTGATTCAATATTTAAAAAATCTGACATTGGTTTAGTCATTATAGTTGGATTCTCCTTTCTTTGTGGTTACTTTAAATTGTTTTAACATGAACCTGTCAAAAGCTCTGTCAGATAAAAATAGGTGAATTATTGGAGTAATTTTAGCAAGTGCCCCAATTTTATATCGAGTTTTAGGTTTTTTCTTTTCAGCAGCTTTTAAGACAATACTGGCAACCCTTTGTGCCGTCAGTATTCCATAACTTTTCTTGTTTGGGTCAAAAATAGCATTGGATTGTTTTATAAATTTCTCTCTAAAATTACTGTAAGTACTATCTGCCATTGGTTTTGGATAAAGTCCATTTGCCGTATTCATAAAATTGGTGTAAACCCCACCTGGTTTTATCAAAACAACCTCTATCCCAAACTGTCGCAATTCTCCTCTCAAGCCGTCATTAAAACTTTCTAGTGCCCATTTAGAGGCATGATAGGCACTTGCGCCTGGAGTTGTAAAATCACCACCAACCGAGCCAATATTTATAATTCTTCCAGATTTTCGCTCTCGCATTTTTGGAATGCACAATTGAGTAATTCTTATTAAACCAAATACATTTACTTCAAACTGTTGTTTAATTGCCTCAATAGAAAGTTATTCAATAACTCCATTTTGACCATATCCTGCATTATTTACTAAAATATCAACTCCTCCTGTTTCTGTTTCGATTTGTTTGATACTTTCTACCATACTTTCTTCCACAGTCACATCTAGATAAAGCACTCGGCAACCCAGTTGTGTTAACTCTGCCATATTCGAAGTATCCTTATCGGTTGTATAAATAGTGTATCCTTTTTTGATGAATTCTATCGCAGTAGCTTTACCTATACCGCTTCCTGCACCTGTTATGAGTACTGTTTTTGTACTGTTTGCTGATTGTCCGTTTGCTTTTTCCATAGAGAATAATAATAATAAAAGGCCTAAAAATTTAATTGATTTTGTCATGTTCATTAGTTGTTAATGTTCAAGTACAAATGTCGGCTCATTACTAGTGGGTTTTGTTATACAAAACGGAGATAGTTGTATAGTATTTATGGATAAGTGTTATTAGCTGCGATTATTTTAAAGTAATAAATAAGCCCAATAAAAACAGAATTAGAAATTATTTTGTAATAAAAAGATAGTGGTCATCAATTTACAAAGCATTATCCATAATTTCCTGAACACATTCTGGATTGAGCAAAGTAGAAATGTTACTAAGATTAATAAAGGTTACACCCAAATCAATCTTATATCAGAGCTGTTTCAGTTTATAGATCGAATAGGTTTAAAGCTGATTTTCCTGAGTTGGTGAAGTAGTTGAGATTGGCTCTAGATTTATTTAAATGAATGTTTAATAGAAAAAATAGGCCATTTTTAAACCAAAAATAGCGGTTTAAGACTGCTCTCAAACCGCTATTTCATGGAAACCACTTATTTATTTTTTGTTAAATTTTTTCAAACAATGTTTCAATAGATTTTCTAACTTTTTTAGAGTTTTGAGTAATATCTTCCTCATCTCGATACCCAACTGCCAATACAACACAAGCATTCAATCCTTTTTCTGTTAATTCTAATTTTTGATTATAATCAGAGGATTCAAAACCTTCCATTGGAGTGCAGTCTATTTCTAGCTCTGCGCATGCATTCATAGCATTTGAAAGTGCAATGTAGGTTTGCTTTTCAGCCCAGTGAAACATTTCTGTTTCTGATTTTTCTTTAAGCTTCCCTTTTATAAAGTCACCATACCCCGAGATTTTTTCAGTGGGAACTCCATTAGTTTCAGCTTTTAATTGAATCAACTCGTCAACATCATTTTCGTTTACTGAGTTATAATTACAAAACACAAATAAATGCGAAGCATCAGTAATTTGCGATTGATTC
>JBDMYC010000010.1:0-4859 GCA_039770535.1 Flavobacteriales bacterium | reverse complement strand
GAAGATCAAATTCTTCAGAAAATAGAAGCAGGAAATGTGACTTTTCCAGTACCCAATTCATTGATCCAAGGGAGTCAAAGTTTGTTCGGGATCAGGACAGATTTAAGATTTGGGAAGTTGAATATTTCCACGGTACTCTCTCAAAACAGGGGAGAAAGAAAAGAAATTAATATCAAGAATGGAGCTCAACAAAAAGAATATGAGCTCCCAATCAATAGCTACGAAGAAAACAAGCA
The DNA here is from genome assembly GCA_039770535.1 of Flavobacteriales bacterium. Lineage (GTDB taxonomy): Bacteria > Bacteroidota > Bacteroidia > Flavobacteriales_D > CAJJDF01 > CAJJDF01. The sequence continues at coordinate 4,623 of JBDMYC010000010.1, read as the reverse complement.
CTATTTCCTGAATCACTACCACAGAGATAATTTCGACAGAGCCATGTCTTCGCTTCCAAATGTTTCTTCGCAAGTTCGAATCACAAAAATAGAAGTTTGGGTAACTAACAGAGTGAATGATGTTGATGAAACGAGAAACATTGTCGCATTTTCCGATCTTGGGGAAACGAGAGTACTTGAGGGGAATCCAACAATTAATACTGGAAATCCAAACGGAATTCCAAAAAATGATGCCAACAGCCTTTATGACTATTTGGATAATACACCAGGAACAAGAAACCTAACAACTACTTCGGGAATTTTAGCTTCAAGAAATGCTAGTCCTGGATCTTTTGTTCAGGGAAGGCACTATGAAAAACTAGAAAACGCGAGATTACTTGCAACTTCTGAATACAACTACAACTCAATTCTAGGTTATGTTTCTTTGAGCCAACCACTTAATAATGACGAAATTCTAGGTGTTGCTTATCAATATACATTCCAAGGAAAAACCTACCAAGTAGGTGAATTCTCCACAGATGGGATTCAAGGAAATGATGCACTATTCTTGAAACTGATAAAAGGAACCGTTAACTCTCCAACTAACAAAGTTTGGGATTTGATGATGAAAAACATCTATTCAATTGGAGCTTATCAAATAAATGCCGAAAATTTTAAATTGGATATTTGGTACAATAATCCAAAAACAGGAGTGGAAATAAATTACATTCCTCAAACAGGAATTGATACCAAAACTGTGTTACAAGTTGTTGGTTCGGATTTGATAAACCAGCAACAACAAGCCTTTCCTGATGGAGTTTTTGATTTTTTACCTTTACAATTTAATGGAAACAGAATCGAAAATGGAGGAACCGTGAATCCTCAAAATGGACGGATAATTTTCAGTAAAGTAGAGCCTTTTGGTTCCTATCTTTCCACGCAATTACTCAATGCAGGTATTTCGCCTAACACAGCCGGGACTATTGCATATCCGCAATTATACGACAGTACAAAAATTGTGGCCTTACAATCTCCAGAATTAAATAGATTTACCATTAAGGGAACATACGAATCTGCAAACAGCTCTGAAATTTCTTTAAATGCTTTTAATATCCCGCAAGGTTCTGTTACGGTTACAGCAGGAGGTGTAACATTGGTAGAAAACCAAGATTACACAGTTGACTACAATATTGGACGGGTAAAAATACTAAATGACGGAGTAATGAACTCTGGGACTCCAATCAAAATATCTTTGGAAAGTAATTCGTTATTTACCTCCATTCAAAAAACCATGCTAGGTGCGCATTTTGATTATGGATTCAACAAAAACTTTAATGTTGGTGCTACTTTTTTGAGGCTATCGGAAAAACCAATGACACAAAAAGTGAATATTGGAGATGAACCAGTAAGTAATGTTATGTTGGGTGTGAACAGTAATTTTCAAGCTGACGCTCCATTTTTGACAAAACTAGTCGACAAAATTCCATTTATTAATACCAAAGAAAAATCTAGTATTTCGGCCTCAGTGGAAGCTGCCTATTTGATTCCTGGTCACAACAATGCCATTGGAGACGAGGGACAATCGTTTATTGATGATTTCGAGGGAAGTCAGTCTCGAATTGACATTCGTTCTTTTAATACATGGGTAATTGCAAGTACTCCGCAAGGACAGCCTGATTTATTCCCAGAAGCAGCAACATATGACAACCTAGATTTTGGTAAAAACAGAGCATTATTCAATTGGAATGTATACGATCCTTCTGTATTTTATGAAGAAAGAGGACTCGTACCTACTTACATTGAAGGAGACCCAATACAGAACAATCACATGATGAGATTAGTTCAGGAGACTGAATTATTTAATAGAGTTGTAGATCCCACTGCTGGACAAATTGATAGAATTGCAATGTTCAATCTTGCCTATTGGCCAAGCGAAAGAGGTCCTTATAATTTTGATACAGACCCAACTCCAATATCTGCCGGACTAGACGGAAATGGAAATCTCTCCAATCCTCAATCAAGATGGGGTGGAATAATGAGACAGCTGCAAACCAACGATTTTGAAAATGCCAACATTGAATACATTCAATTTTGGGTGATGGATCCATTGAATGACCCTTCAAGTGATGTTCCTAATTTAGACGCGCCAAATTCAACTGGAGGTCAATTGTACTTCAATCTGGGGAATGTTTCAGAGGATATTTTGAAAGACGGATCAAAATCATACGAAAACGGATTAACCACTGATGGAAGTTATGATCCTGCAACTCTTAAAGTTACCTCTTGGGGAAGAATACCTACCACACAGCAAATTATTACGGCATTTGATAATAATCCAGCAACTCGAGAATTTCAAGATGTGGGGCTTGATGGTTTATCCAATGCACAAGAAGCTACATTTTATTCGACTTGGACTGCGTGGGTAAACTCCTCTGCTTTGTCAGCTGCTAATAAAGCAAGGTTACTTGCAGATCCATCCGGAGATGATTATAGATTTTATAGAAATGATGATTATGATAATGGAAATGCAAACATTATTGATCGTTACAAATTATTTAATGGACTAGAAGGAAACTCTGCCACGGATGAGCAGTCTCAGGCATTGAACAATGAGGGATATCCAACTTCCAAAACTACAAGCCCAGATGTGGAAGACATTAACAGAGATAACAACCTGAACGAAACAGAAAGCTATTTCCAATACAAAGTGAATATAGGACCAGGTGAAATGGAAATTGGGAAAAACTACATTGTAGATAAAGTACTGAGAGAACACAAAGCCTCTGGTAAAAATGTTTACTGGTATCAATATAGAATTCCTGTAAAACAACCTTCTAAAGTTGTAAATGGAATTCAAGATTTTAGGTCCATTCGATTCATGAGAATTTTCATGAAAGGGTTCAATGAGCCAATTATCATGCGATTTGCAAGATTGGAATTATTGAGAGGAACTTGGAGAAGATATGACCAAGATATCGTGGATGAGGGAGAAATTATCCAGAGCGATCCTTCTGGAACTATTTTTAATATCTCGGCTGTGAACATTGAAGAAAACGGAGGTAGACAACCTATTCCATACAAAATTCCACCAGGAGTAATCAGAGAAATAAATCCAAACTCTGCTGTGCAAGCCAACCTGAATGAGCAATCTCTAGAATTAGAATTATGTGGACTGCAGGATGGAGTTGCCAAAGCAGCTTTTAGAAATATTGATTTTGATGTATTGAATTACAAAAAAATTAAAATGTACGTTCATGGAGAAGAACACTCGCAGAGTACTGGACCTGTTGGAGATGAAGATATAACGATTTTCGTGAGATTAGGAACTGATTTCCAGTTCAATTACTACGAATACGAGATGCCGATCAAAATCTCAAACAACAACTCGGTAAGCGAAGAAGAAATCTGGCCAGAAGAGAATAACATGGAAATTATTCTGGAAGAATTGAAACAATTGAAAATAGCAAGAAACAATGGACTTGGCTCCACGGCTTCTTCTTTCCTCTCTGTATTTGAACAAGCTTCTCCCAGAAATGCGAAACACCTAATTAAAGTAATTGGTAATCCAAACTTGGCTGATTTAAAAACAATCATGATTGGAATTAGAAATCCAAACAAAAGGAAAAATCATCCTTGGCAGCCCGACATGGGAGATGATAAATGTGTGAAAGTTTGGGTGAACGAGCTTCGAATGGCTGATTTTGAAAACTCAGGAGGATGGGCAGCACAATCTCGGGTACAAGCAAACTTAGCAGATTTTGCAACTGTTTCTCTTGCAGGTTCTATTAGCACGCCAGGTTTTGGAGGAATAGAAGACCGAGTGAGTGAAAGACAAAGAGAAACGATAAAACAAGTAGATGCAACAACAAGTGTTCAGTTAGGGAAGTTTTTTGGACCAGATGCTGGAGTTCAATTACCTCTGTACCTTGGGTATTCGCAAGGAACAATTGATCCTTTGTTTGACCCTTTGAATCCAGATATTGAGTTTGATCAGTCTGTTGAAGATGCCTCCATTGAAGAGCAACAAGAACGAAGAAGAGCTGCAAAAGACATTACAGTAAGAAGAAGTTTTAACCTGACTAATGTGCGAATTTCTCCTAAAAAGAAATCAACTAAAGCTTATCCTTGGGATTTGAAAAACTTTGGGTTTACCTATTCTTTCAATGAATTGTACCGCAGAGATATCCAAACTCAATACAACACCACAAGAGAATATAACGGAGCTTTAACTTACACCTATACAACCAAGCTAAAACCGTATGCGCCTTTCAGAAATAATAAGTTTCTGAGAAGCAACAAGTGGTTTAGGATTATTAGAGATATTAATATCAAGCCGTTACCAGAATCATTTGCTTTCAATACCAACATAGATAGAACTTACTCGGAAACGAGAGCAAGAGATATTACAGGAAATGCCTTGATTATTCCTCAGTTCAACAAAACCTTTACTTGGGACAGGGTGTACAATGTGAATTGGAAATTAACCCAAGCTTTGCAATTGAATTACAATGCAAATAATCAGGCACTTGTTCAAGAGCCAGGAGATTTGAAAGTGGATAAGACTTTGTATCCTGATGAATTTGAGATGAACAGAGACAGTGTGCTCGAAAGTTTCAGAAATTTTGGGGAGAACAATCACTATTT
>JBDMYC010000009.1:0-4854 GCA_039770535.1 Flavobacteriales bacterium | reverse complement strand
AAGGTTTGTCGTGTCACTCAATGGCGACATTTTATCTCCAAAATAGGCTCCTGAAATAACTGCTCCTGCAATCATTCCTGGAGAAATCCCAAGAGCTGATCCGATTCCCACCAAAGCAATTCCTACTGTAGCAGAAGTAGTCCATGAACTCCCAGTGGCAATAGAAATAATTGCAGCAATAATCACTGAGGCTGGAAGAAAAATCTCTGGACTCAATACTTGTAATCCATAATACACCATTGCTGGAATTATTCCACTAATCAACCATGTTCCAGCTAGAGCTCCGACCAAAATCAGCAAAATTACTGGTACCAATACGCTCAATAAATTTTCTTTTACTTCTGCCCAAATTTTTTGCAATCTCACCTTGTTTGCTACTCCTAAAATAAGAGATAATAGTCCTGAAACCAGTAAAATATAATGATTTGAATAGTCTCCCAACATTTCTCCACCAAAACTAAAAATGTTTAAGGCCAATAAACCCATCAAAAATAAGATAGGAATTAATGCTTGAAAAAAAGAAGGGGTTTTACTCATTATTTTGTATTTTAAAGCCCAAGATAGGCAACTTGAAGGTAATATTTAGTGAATAACAGAAGATATAAATTTCAATGACTATCATTGTAGCGTTAAAATTAAACCACAAAACATGAACAGAAAATTATTATTAACATTACTTTTTATACTCTTAGTGGGATGGATAGCAGGTTGCACCTACTGGTACGTTTGCAACATCAGAAAAAACTGCGATACAGAATTGGTAGAAGAAACTGAAGACAATATCGACAACTACGAATCTATAGACGAAAATGAAGCTGTAACTGCCGTAGAAAAACCTCTTTTCTCAATCGCAGACGGAGAAACTGTTATTGCTGAAAGTGATGATAATATAAGTTTTGCAAGCGGATTGGCAGATATGATAATACCTGAAACAATGAGTTCAGAAATGAATCTACTAGGTGATTATCTAAAAAACAATCCAAATAAAAATTTAACGGTTACCGGATTGTTTTCTACTGAGAATGAATCAGATTCTTTGGGAATGGTAAGAGCAAATTCAATTATTTCATATTTTGAAAGCACTCAAAATATTGCACCAGAGAGAATGACGGCAGTGTCGCAAGGAACAGAAGGATTTTACATAAATGAAGAATCACAGAGAATTGTGGGAGGTGTGGCTTTTGAAATTACCTCCCAAGAAGAGATTGCAGAAGTTGCGCAAAAAGAACTAGCTGAACCTGATATAGTTGTCGCAAGTAAAAACATTGACAAAAGATTGCAAAGAAGAGTAAAATCAAGGAAAACTATGTATTATCCACTCACTCACTTTGATATTGAGCCCACTTATGAATTAGAAGACTATTTCAAAAATTTGAAAAAATATTTTGAAAACAACCCCGAAGGCCTGATTCAAATTACTGGACACACAGCTGATGATGGGGGTTCTTATTTTAATATGCTTAACAGCAAAAAGTATGCAGAGAAAGTAAAAAAATATCTAGTTCGAGAATACGAGATCAACCCAAGAAATTTCAGATCTGCAGGAAGAGGTGCTACCAGACCAGCTGCAAGTTCAGATACCGACCTGGGAAGAGCAGAAAACAGAAGAATTGTATTCTCGTTTATCAAATAAAACTACAAACTATGCCTTACACTTTAAATTCAGAAATACTTTTCATTGTTATTGCTCTACTAGTAGCCGCTTTACTTGGCTTTCTAATTGGCTGGCTGATGAAAACTGCCAAACTAGATGCCTTGAAAAAGTCATTAGATGCTTGTTACAAAAACAAGGAACTACTTGAAAGAGAGCTAAAATTACAAAAAGAGCAAATTGCCTTTGACCAAGACATTAAAAAAACAAAAAATACGTCAGCTGTATCAGAGATAAAACCTGAGAAAAAGGAGTTAAAAGTAGCGTCTACTTATGCCTCGACTCCAAATGCAAGTTCATCTTCGTATGACGCATCAAAGGCAAAAGCCGTAATGGGAAAAGCAGTAAAGGAAAATGACTTAAAAGTAGTGGAAGGAATTGGACCAAAAATTGAAGAAATCCTGAACAAAGACGGAATCTCAACTTGGAAACAACTTGGTAACGCTCCTGTTTCAAGAATCCAAAACATCTTGAATGAAGCTGGAGATCGATTTTTGTTTCACAAGCCTGATACTTGGCCAAAGCAATCAATGCTTGCTGCTGAAGCGAAGTGGGAGGAATTAAAAAAGCTTCAAGATTATTTGGATGGCGACAAAGAGCCTGTCTAATTTTTTTTTTAAAACTCTTTCTTCTTGAAGGAGTTTTTTTGCTCTAATAAAAAAGGGAAATGCGCGCAAGTAATTTGATTTTATAAAAGGGAATAGTATATTTAGATTCTATTATTTTTTTAAATTAAAGTATTGGCTGTAAAAGGAAATATATTACAAAGCGTATTGAAAGGAAGCACGAGAATTGGCGCAAGAAATGAAACCAAAACTCCTATCCAACTTCAAAAAAGAGCGCTTAAAAGATTGTTGCGCAGAGCGAAGGAAACTAAATTTGGTAAAGCCTACCGATTTAATAAAATACTGAAATCAGACAATGAATTAGTCACTTTTCAAAGATTTGTGCCTATTCACGATTATGATTCTATGTACGAATCTTGGTGGAAACAGACAATTGAAGGAGAAGAGGATGTTACTTGGCCCGGAAAAATCTCTAGATTTGCACTAAGCTCGGGAACTTCTGGAAGCGCAAGTAAACAAATACCTGTCTCGCGATCATTCTTAAGAAAAATAAGACGAATAAGCCTAAAACAAATTCAAGGATTAAATCAATTTGAACTCCCAAAAGAGTTTTTTAATACGTTTATTTTGGGTGTTGGCGGTTGTACCTCATTGACTAAAATAGAGAAGAGAAAAGAAGGAGACCTTAGCGGAATAATAAATGCCAATCTTCCTTCTTTCATGAACGTAATCTACAAACCTGAAAAAGAAATCACAGACATAGCGGACTGGGACTTGAAAATAGATAAAATGGTAGATAGTGCTCCAGAGTGGAACATTGGAATCATCACAGGTATTCCGTCTTGGATTCAGATTCTTCTTGAAAAAATAATTGAACGTTACAACCTAAACAACATTCATGAATTATGGCCAAATTTTAGTGTGATGGTGCATGGTGGAGTTGCATTTGGTCCTTACAAAAAGAATTTCGAAAAATTACTGGGTAAGCCAATCATTTACATGGAAACTTATCTCGCATCAGAGGGTTTTATGGCGATTAGCCCAGGAAATGGAAAGCCATTACGCTTATTACTAAACAATGGAATTTTCTTTGAATTCATACCTTTCACAGAGGATAATTTCAACCAAGAAGGAGAATTGGTTCGTTACCCCGAAGTGATTACCGTGGACAAAGTAAAAAAAGAAACAACCTACGCAGTTGTGCTTTCAACTTGCTCTGGTTCTTGGCGTTATATGCTAGGAGATACTATCCAATTTGTAGATACTGAAAAATGTGAAATAATTATTACTGGAAGAACCAAACATTATCTCACTATTTGTGGAGAACACCTCTCGGTTGACAATATGTCGAGAGCACTAGAAATTACCTCAAATAAAATGGGAATTGAAGTTCCTGAGTTTTCTGTGACAGCTTTTGCTTACGAAAACCTCTTTGCACATAGATGGTACATTGGATCAGACGATAATTTTGATAAAGAAGAGTTTAAAAACATTCTTGATAACGAATTATGTATTCTTAATGACGATTACAAAACAGAGAGATCTGCTGCACTGAAAGAAATATTTATTGAATCTTTACCAGTTTCTACTTTTTATAATTTTCTTGATTCTGTAGGTAAAAAAGGCGCACAAACTAAGTTTCCGAGAGTAATAAAAGGAGAATTAATGGATAAATGGAAAGAATTTTTAAATCAATAACATGACAGAAATAGTTTTTACAGCACTAGGATTGGGATTGTTTTTGAGTTTTTCGTTTGGCCCCGTATTTTTCGAACTTATCAATACGAGCTTACGAAAAGGTTTTAAATCAGCATTCCTTATGGAAACTGGTGTCCTTTTTAGTGACATTGTATATTTGTTTTTAGCTTTGTTCAGTGCACAAAAGGCAATTGAATACTTGGAACATTATCCCAATAGTAAATATATCTTTGGCGGTATCTTTTTTATTTTTGGACTCGTGTCAATCATTAAAAATCTAAAACCCTCCTCGCTATCCATAGACAAACTAAATCAACCTAGAAATGAGGACGACACGGAAGAATTTCTAAAAAATCTGGACTCTCTTCACATTCCAGAGGCAATTAAGGTCAATTACATTGGAAACTTCATGAAAGGATTTTCTTTGAATGCAATCAACCCTGCAGTACTGATTTTTTGGATTTCGGTTTGCTCCACCAGTATCAAGTCACTGAACTTAGATAATGCAGGTATTTTAGTCTTTTTCTCAATTACTTTGGGAATGATGTTCGCCATTGATATCCTAAAAATCTACTTTGCAAGTAGATTACAAAAGTATATCACACCTAAATTTCTACAAATTATAGGAATTTCTATAGGAATAATTATGATTGGGGCAGGCCTGATGATTTTAATCTATGGAATAGATACTCATCCTACAGGAATTTAACTAATTAGCTGCTGGTAATTCGCTCGATACATTCATATCGTCTGATTTGCACTTTTCGTCCTCTGTAGCTCCACAAAATTTACAACTTCCGTCACTGTCTTCGTCAAACAAGCGACTGGCTGAAGCACATGATTTTTCTAGGTAACCTTTACCAAAAAACATTTTGATAGCCATACCGGCAATTCCTAATCCTAACAACAAGATGGCAATTAATGCTAATTTCATTTCTT
>JBDMYC010000008.1:0-4357 GCA_039770535.1 Flavobacteriales bacterium | reverse complement strand
TTTTAATGATTTATCAAATATATATATTTTATTCTTTTTATGGTGGAAGAAAAAAAATACTCCCTCTATGCGAGGCAAATTGTTTCACAAAGCTGCACGAAGTAAACAGAAAGATTAACAAAGGAAAAGGAGTCTTTGTGAACCTTTGTGAAACGGCAAAAAAACTGAATCAATCTACTTATAAAAAGCCCTAATCGCCTTCGCCTGTTTCTGATTCACAACTTCCAATAATTGCTCATTAGTAGCCACTTTTATATTCTTCACATATTTAAAATGTTTCAGCAAAGCTTTTATGGAAACTTCACCTATTCCTTTTATTTCATCTAATTCCGAAGCAAAAGCATTTTTACTTCTTTTATTTCTGTGGTGAGTAATTCCAAATCTGTGAGCTTCATTTCTCAAATGCTGAATCGTTTTCAATGACTCCGATTTCTTATCAATATAGAGCGGTAATGAATCGCCTGGGAAATAAATTTCTTCCAATCTTTTTGCAATCCCTACAATGGCAATTTTACCAAACAAATCGAGATCTTTTAATGCTTTTACTCCCGAACTCAATTGCCCTTTACCACCATCCACAATCACAAGTTGCGGCAGAGGCTGATTCTCGTCTTTCAATCTTTTATATCTTCGATAAACCACCTCTTCCATAGAGGCAAAATCATCAGGACCTTCTACTGTTTTTATATTAAAATGACGGTAATCCTTCTTGCTTGGCTTCGCATTCTTGAACACCACACAAGCTGCAACTGCATTTGTTCCCTGGAAGTTTGAATTATCAAAACACTCAATATGAACCGGTTTTTCTTTTAGTCTCAAGTCTTTCTGAATCTGATCTACAATTCGCTTTGAGTGCCTTTCGGGATCTACAATACTCATTGTTTTCAGTTTATCAAACTTGAATTGACGCACATTATGTAATGAAAAATCAATTAGTTTTTTCTTGTCACCTTGCTGAGGAATGACCATTTTCACAGCATCATCCATTTCATAATCCACCTTTATATTTGTAAAAATAGTTCGAGATGTACTCTTAAATTTATTTCTTAATTCCAAAATTGCCAGTTGTAGCATCTCTTCGTTCGTTTCCTCTAGTTTCTTTTTTATCTCAATCGTGCTCGACTGAACCACAGTTCCATTAATCACCTTGATAAAATTCACATACCCGGAATTCACATCAGAATCTATTGTGAACACATCTACATCACTAATTTTGGGATTCACGACCGTAGATTTGGATTGGTAGTTTTTAAGCAATTCTATTTTCTCCAAATTGGCTTGAGCTTTTTCAAACTCCAATTCCTCAGAGAAAGTAATCATTTCCGCTTTCAAATAATCAATTACAGACTTCGTTTCTCCTTTCAGAATTTGTTTTATTTGCTTGATGTTCCGGTTGTAATTCTCCTCAGATTGTAGGTTTTCGCAGGGTCCCAGACATTTTTTGATATGGTAATCCAAGCACACCTTAAACTTCTTGTCCTCCACATTTTGAGTGGACAAATTAAACGAGCAACTTCTTATTTGATAAATTTCTTTTATCAAAGCCAAAATTACCTTCATCACTCTGCCGTTACTGTAGGGTCCAAAATAATCTGACCCATCTTTGAACACATTTCTGGTTGAAAAAATTCTTGGGAATCTCTCTTTTTTCACACAGATGTAAGGGTAAGTTTTATCGTCTTTCAATAAAATATTATACCTCGGCTGATGCTTTTTTATTAAAGTATTTTCCAACAAGAGCGCGTCATATTCAGTAGGCGTCACAATGTATTTGATGTCCGCAATCTTGCTCACCAATACTCTCGTCTTCTTACTGTCCAAGTTTTTGGAATTAAAATAAGAACGGACTCTATTTTTAAGATTTTTGGCTTTTCCCACATAAATAATCACCCCTTTGGAATCGAAATATCGGTATACTCCGGGAGAATCAGGCAGAACACCTAAAATGTTTGTTATGTTTTCGCTCTTTTTCAAATCGTATCAAAGTTAAAATATAATGTAAGAAAAATCTGGAATAGAGATTAAAATACTGACAAAGTTTATATTTTTGTGGAGTAAACAATTTACCTTATATTTATAAAAAAAGTATTAAAAATTATTTCCTATGAACATAAATAAAATCATTGTTGCTACAGATTTCACTGCTGTTTCCGATACAGCAATCGACCATGCTCTGAAATTAGCCAGTTTCACAAAAGGAGAGGTGTTTGTCTTACATGTCCTAGTAGAAAATGTAGGTGTAGAAGGTGCGAAACTAAAAATTGAAAAACAATTGGAGTCTAAAAATGTAGGCACAGTAAATGTTTCATCTATGGTGCGCATTGGAAACTTTATAAATGTAATTGGAGAGGCTGCTACCGAAGTAAATGCAGAACTTATTATCATGGGGACACATGGACCAAGAGGGCTGGTTCAAAATATTGTTGGTGGAGATGCAATGAAGGTAATTTCTCACTCAGAAAAGCCTTTTATTGTTGTTCAAACTAAAGGGATAAAAGCTACAGGATACGACAACATTGTTGTACCAATGGACATGACCGAAGATTCGAAGCAAAAACTAGACGAAGTTGCTGATATTGCAAAATATTTCAACTCAAAAATTCATATTGTTGCGAAACACGAAAGAGACAAATCATTGTTTGCAAAACTGAAAAATAACGTACACTTCGCAAAGAAATACTACACAGGCAAAGGAATTGAATTTGATATCGTAGTAACTGAACCAAAATCAGATTTCGAAAAAGAAATCATAAAATATGCTAAAGAAAATGACGCAGATTTGATTGCTATTATCAACTCATTGAAAGCTAATATTTTTGGGAGTTTATTTGCCAGCAGAAGAGAAGAGCAAATAATCACCAATGAGGCAGAGATTCCTGTATTGTGTGTGAACCCAGTTGACGTAAAGTCAGGATATTCAATGTAATAACTTAACAAAGAAATCTTTGAAACCGTTAGTTTTAATTTTCTAACGGTTTTTTTTGCGCCAAATTATAGGTAATCATGCCGATAATCTTTGGAACAAACGGCTTCTTTTACTACTTTCGGTAATTAATTTTTGGGAAAGAAATTCTTGTCCAAAATTCACATATTGGGAAAAAACTTATGAAAGACTTATTAGATAAATTTGAAAACAAACAACCAGAAATAGTTTTTGAATGGAAAGATTCTGAAACGGAAGCTACAGGATGGGTTGTTATTAACTCACTAAGAGGAGGAGCTGCAGGAGGAGGAACAAGAATGAGAGTAGGATTGGACAAACACGAAGTAACTTCTTTAGCAAAAACAATGGAGGTGAAATTTTCGGTTTCGGGACCTGCAATTGGCGGAGCAAAATCTGGAATAAATTTTGACCCGAACGACCCAAGAAAAGAAGGAGTGCTGAAAAGGTGGTACCACGCAGTGGCACCTTTATTGAAAAACTACTACGGAACAGGTGGAGATTTAAATGTAGACGAAATTCATGAAGTAATTCCAATTACAGAAGATTGTGGCGTTTGGCATCCACAAGAAGGCGTTTTTAACGGCCATTTTCAGCCAACTGAACCACAAAAAATTCACAGAATAGGACAATTGAGAAGAGGAGTTCTTCAAGTAATTGAGGACGAAAGCTACACACCCAAAGCTGCAAACAAATATGTAGTTGCCGATATGATTACAGGATGGGGAGTTGCAGAATCTGTGAAACATTACTATGAAATTTATGGTGGAAATCTTTCAGGAAAAAGAGTTGTAGTGCAAGGATGGGGAAATGTAGGTTCTGCTGGAGCTTATTATTTGGCGCAAAGTGGTGCGAAAATCGTTGGAATCATTGACCGTGACGGAGGATTGATTAACGAGAATGGATTTTCTCTGGAAGAAGTGAGAGAACTATTTACAACAAAAAATGGGAATGCATTAGCTCATCCAGATATGATTCCTTTTGACGAGATTAATTCCAAGATTTGGGATTTACAAGCAGAAGTATTTATTCCTTGTGCGGCATCAAGACTAATCAAACAAGACCAAGTAGATAAAATGATTAACTCTGGTATTGAAGTAATTGCATGTGGAGCAAATGTGCCCTTTGCAGATCAAGAAATATTCTTTGGTCCTATTGCAGAATATGCAGATGACAAAATCAGCATTATTCCAGATTTCATTGCAAACTGCGGAATGGCAAGAGTTTTTGCTTATTTAATGAGTAACGATTTACCGCCCGTAATGACAGACGCTTCTATTTTTGAGGATACTTCTGACATTATAAAAGAAGCAATAAAAACAACTTACCAAACAAACAATGCGAAAACTAACATTGCAAAAACTGCATTTGAAATCGCACTCAAAAAACTAATCTAAAAAACACAAAATGGAATTA
>JBDMYC010000007.1:0-6999 GCA_039770535.1 Flavobacteriales bacterium | reverse complement strand
GCTCAATGATATTGAACATTAATAATGGCTCACCATCTATCGAAATGAAAGGGGCTGCAAACAAAAACAATAATAGAGTATAACTAACAAACTTCCTCTTATTGAACCATGTTCCGGACGGTTTTTTTGCAAAAACCCAAATCCTCTTTCCCTTTTCATCCACAGTAGAGATTTTGTCTCTAAAGTCTGTAGTTGGTTTTTTTTGAGCCATTTTTAATGTTTATTTTTGAGTTATTTCAATTGCGCTACTTCCATAGGTTCAGCTACTATGCTGTCAGATTTTGCGTCAGTCGAAGTTTCTTCTTTGTAAAGTTCTCCTTGCGGGTCTTTTCCTATTCCAAGAGCTTTTCCTTTAAGACTTTTTACATAGGAGGAGACTTGTTGCATCTCTACAGGATTTAATTCATCTTTCCAGGATTGCATTCCGTTTTCAGCTTTTCCATATTTCACAATCATGAATACATCTTTTATTCCTCCTCCATGAATCCAATAATCATCCGTGAGGTTTGGTCCGATAACTCCTTCTCCTTGTTTTCCGTGACAAGCAACACATTTTTTGTTGAATAGTCCTTTTCCTTTGCTTAAATCAGATGCATCTGTCAACATCACGACATTGCTTTCATCTACATTTAGCTTCAATGTTTTGAGGTAATTTGCAACCTGCTCTTCTCCTAGGGCTACTTCTTTATTGTATTCTGCGATTTGTAAATCTGAAGATTTAATAATGTGATAATTGAATAAATAAATGACCGCAAACACAATAGAAGCATAGAAACTCCACAACCACCATGGCGGCATGTTGTTATCTAGCTCATGAATTCCGTCATATTCGTGGTCCATCATGATTTCATGTTCTCTGTCAATAGGAACAATATCAGTAAGAGTTTGCATTAATTTACTAGGCTCTTTTACTTCAACTTCTACACCTTCTTTTAGGATCACTTTTTTATCCTTCACTGTTCTCAAGATTTGAAAAAACAAGTTTCGCACATAAAATACTACTCCCAAAAGAATGAGATTAATAATGACCATTGTCCATACCCAAGTCAGAGGCATATCTGCGTTTGCAGCAGTATCTGCAACAGTATTTTGCGAAAAAGATGCCATTGGGATTCCTACCAGCATGAGTAAAGTGGTTACCGTATTCGTATTTCTTTTCTTTTTTTCTTGCTCGTATACTTTTGATTTATAAAAATCACTTTTCATCAAATCTTTGATTGAATTGGATAAGAATAAGATACCTACGATAAGCATTAAAGCTACAATGAGCAGGATATAAAATACAGTAGTATTTGACATGCCACCAGATTGGTTGTTGTCAATTACAGCTGCAAAACTTGAGTTTGAGATAAATAATACCGCAATCAAGGTTATAATTCCTTTTATATAGTTGTTGAAATTTTTCATGGTTATTGCTTTAAATAATTTTTATGACTTAGTCAAAAGGTGTGTTTTCTAATATTTTGATTTCTGATTTTCTAAGGCTCATCACTTTCCAGAGTATAAGTGCAAAAAAGGATGTAAATATGACCAGAGAAATAATGGGATATATTTCGATCCCATCAATAGAAGTCATGTGGTTTTTAATGTATTTTAACATAATTTATTTTTTGTCTTTAACTTTAATATCTGTACCTAACCTTTGCAAGTATGCAATCATTGCTACTACTTCTTTTTGGCTCAAGCTTTCGATTTCTCTTTGCTTTTTGTCGCCTTTCAGTTTAGTAAGGTCAGAAATAATATTGGTTGCAATGCCTCTAGCTTGCATTTTTGCTAATTTTTCAGCTCCTTCTTCAAATCCTTCTTCGTAAGGAACTCCAACAGTTCTCAGTGCAGCAATTTTAGCCCCAAGTTTGCTCATGTCTAGCTCACTGGTTGTTAAGTAATCGTAAGCAGGCATAATTGATTTTTCTATCAACTCTGTTGGTTTCAGGAAGTGAGTATAGTGCCAAGAATCTCCTCTTTTCCCACCCTCTCTGTGCAAGTCTGGTCCTGTTCGTTTACTTCCCCATAAGTGCGGGTGATCATACACAAATTCTCCAGCTTTAGAGTATTCTCCGTATCTTTTTGTTTCAAATCTCAATGGGCGAATCATCTGCGAGTGACAGTTGTTACATCCTTCTCTGATGTATAAATCTCTACCTTCTAACTCCAAAGGAGAATAGGGTTTTACTTCTGTGATAGTCGGCACGTTTGATTCTATCATGATGGTAGGAATAATTTCTACCACACCTCCAATAAGAATTACCACTAGACTGATGATTAACATTCTCACAGGTTTTCTTTCGATTATTCTGTGCCATCCCTCGTTCGTGTTAGCATGCGGAGTTAATGCTGGCGCTTCCACTTCTTCGTTTTTGATAAGCTGTCCTGACCTAGCAGTCTTTATTAAGTTATAAATTCCAATGATTGCTCCAGTTAAGTATATTGTTCCACCCAGAGATCTTAACATCAACATTGGTCTCAATTGCTGAACAGTATCAATAAATTCATACTCCAAGTTTCCATCTGGCTTAAAATCTTGCCACATTAATCCTTGTACAAAGCCAGCCCAGTACATTGGTATTGCCCAGAATAAAATACCCAATGTAGCTAACCAAAAGTGTGTGTTAGCTAGTTTTAGAGAGTAAAGTTTTGCTCCAAATATTCTTGGGAAGATGTAATACATCATACCAAAAATCATCATTCCGTTCCATCCCAATCCACCAATGTGAACGTGAGCTACAATCCAATCTGTGTAGTGAGTAATCATATTCAAACTCTTAAGAGACAACATTGGTCCTTCAAAAGTTGACATTCCGTAGGCAGTTAATGCAACTACCATAAATTTAAGTACTGGATTTTCTCTTACTTTATCCCAAGCACCTCTCAGTGTCAATAATCCGTTCAGCATTCCTCCCCAAGATGGCATAATCAACATAATAGAAAATACTACTCCTAGTGATTGTGCCCAGTCTGGAAGAGCTGTGTATAATAAATGGTGAGGTCCAGCCCAGATGTACAAGAATATCAATGACCAAAAGTGAATGATTGATAGTCGATAAGAATAAACAGGTCTATTTGCTGCTTTTGGCACAAAATAATACATCAAACCAAGGAAAGGTGTCGTTAAGAAAAATGCTACTGCATTGTGTCCGTACCACCACTGAATTAGTGCATCTTGCACTCCTGCAAACAAAGAATAACTCTTTGTAAAATCAACAGGTATTGCCAATGAGTTGAATATGTGAAGAACAGCTACGGTTACAAAGGTTGCAATGTAAAACCAGATTGCTACGTATAAATGTTGTACCCTTCTTTTAAGAATGGTTGCAAACATATTCCATCCAAAAATAACCCAAACAATAGCAATTAAGATGTCAATCCACCATTCTAGCTCTGCATATTCTTTACTGGAAGTCATTCCCAAAGGAAGGGTAACAGCTGCACAAACTATAATAAATTGCCACCCCCAAAAGTGGATGTTACTTAATAAGTCACTCGCCATTCTGGCTTTCAGTAACCTTTGTAGGGAATAATAGACACCTGCAAACATTGCGTTTCCTACAAAAGCAAAAATAATAGCATTGGTGTGTAAAGGTCTCATTCTGCCAAAAGTTACCCACCGAGCGACATTCAGTTGAGGAAATACTAGCTCTAAAGCTATCCACAGGCCTACAGTCATCCCAACAACTCCAAATAGAAGTGTGGCTACACTGAATTTTTTTACAATTGAATTGTCATAACTAAATTTTTCCATAGTTTATTTTTTTGATTCTTTAGGTTTGTTTTCTTCAAATAACATTCTTACCGAAGGAGTGTAATCATCTTCATATTGTCCAGATTTCATTGCCCAAACGAATAATCCTAAAAAAATTAGTGCCATTGAGATGCTGATACCTATTAATATGAATAGAATTTCCATGTAACAAAGTAACGGATAGGCCTGCTTTTGTGAAATGAGGTAAGGATGAAAAAAATATGATTTAAATCAGGTTATCATTTCTGATGAAATAATAGTTGCAGTTTTACTTCGTTATTTTTTAGCAATCAGTGAGGAATGATTGTGTTTAATTAAAATTACAGACAGTAAAACTACAGATATAGAGCTTATTGGCATCAGTATTGCAGCTACTAATGGAGTTAGATTTCCTGTGATGGCAAACGCCAATCCAATCGAGTTGTAGAGAATAGAAAAAGCAAAGCACCACCTCAGAACCGTAATTGTTTTCTTGGAAAACGTCAAAAAATTAGGGAGAATAGTCAAGTTTTCTGCGCTTAAGATTCCATCACTAGCTGGCGAAAAGTTATAAATGTCTTCCGACAGAACTACTCCGACATTGCTTTGTTTTAATGCTCCTGCATCATTTAATCCATCTCCCATCATTAATACATTTTTTCCGTCCTTTTGAAGATTTTGAATGTAAGTTAGTTTATCAATCGGTTTTTGGTTGAAATGAATTTCGCTTCCATTTGGGAGCATTTTTTTTAAATTTTCTCTTTCCAATTCATTGTCGCCCGATAAGATATGAAGGCGGTAATTTTCTTTCAAAGAATTCATCATTTCTGGAACTCCAGTTCGGTATAGGTTTTTGAATAAGAAATAACCAAGAATTAACTTGTTTAGTTTCACATAAACCCTAGTCTCGCTATTTCCTTCAGTCTGTTCTCCAGTGAATTCCGCAGACCCCAGAAGATATGTTTCTCCGGATTTTAGTGTGCCTCTAATTCCTTTTCCTACTATTTCTTCAAACTCTACCAAAGTTTTTTCAGGTACAGATATAGAAAGGTAGTCCCTGATGTTTCTGCTCAAAATGTGAGTAGAATTATTGGTGAGTTCTGCAATTTGCTTTTTTAGGTTTTGAGATAATTCCTCTCCAATGAATTCAATTTCAGAAGTATTAGCATAAGTTATTGTCCCCGTTTTATCAAAAACAACATCCGTAAGCTGCGACATATCTTCAATAGTGAAAATATTACGTAAGTAAAAACCTGTCTTCCCAAAGTATCTTAAAGCACTTCCAAAAGTGAAAGGAACTGCCAAAGCCAAAGCACATGGGCAAGCTACAATCAAAATAGAAACGACTACATTCACCACTTTGCTGGAATCAATAAAAAACCAAACGCCAGCAGCCATAAGTGAAATTCCCAAAACGGACCATGTAAAGTACTTGCTCAATCTGGTGTTTAATTGAGAATAACTACTTTCTTCTTGGTCAAAGGCTGATTGATTCCAAAGATGAGTTAGGTAACTTTGATTCACTTTTTCGAGAACGTTTACCGTAATATTTGTTCCTAGTTGCTTTCCGCCTGCGTAGAGTTTTTGACCTGTTTCTATTCTTTGAGTTTGAGATTCTCCTGTCACAAAACTGTAATCAATGTTTGCGTTACCACCTATTAATGTGCAGTCCACAGGAATAATATCTCCATTTCGGATTACCAAAATATCCTCCTTTTCTATTTCATAAATTTTGATAATTTCCTCTTTTTCGCCACTCAGTTTAGAAACGGCAATAGGAAAATACGAAGTGTAATCTCTTTCGAAAGAGAGTGCATTGTAGGTTTTGTTTTGAAACCATTTTCCTATTAATAAAAAGAAAATAAAGGCGGCAAAAGAATCCATGTAGCTCGCATTTCCCTCAATCAGGATGTCGAACAAACTTTTGCAATACAAAGTAATAATGCCAATAGAAACGGGGACGTCAATGTTAATATGTCCCGTTTTTAATGATTTGTAGCCTGATTTTATATAATCCCATGCTGGCATAAATAAAATCGGAAGTGACAAGCCTACGATTATTATTTGCATAAAAAAACTAACAGTTTCTGATACGTCATTTCCAATTCCCAGATACTCGGGGAAACTCAAAAGCATGATATTGCCAAAACAAAACCCGGTTACTCCAAGTTTTATAAAAAATGAGTTTTCGAGCTTTTTCTTCGAGCGTTTTTCTTTTTTTTCAAAAGTAGGAGCGTAGCCTATTTTATCTAACAAATGAGTCAGGCCAATCAAAGAAATTTGGTTAGGATCAAATGAAATGTGAGCCTCTTTTTTGGTAAAATGCACTTCAGATTTCAGGACTCCCTTATTCAGAATGTTCAAATTTTCTAATAACCACACACACGAGCTGCAATGGATTTGAGGTAGAAATAGCGTCACTCGATTTTGAGTTTCGCTTTTATAATCGTAAAATTCTTCTGCAATCAAATCATTTTCAAGAAATTGATACTTATTTCCAGCTTCTTTCGGTTTAGTTCCTGGTTTTTGTTCAAGATCATAATATTGATCCATGCCGTTTTCACTCAGAATTTCAAAAACCATTTTACATCCATTGCAACAGAAGACTTTTTCAGCATGTTGAATCTCAACATGACAATCGTCTCCGCAATGGTAGCAGGGTTTTAGGTCTTTCATTCAGGGGGTAATTTCTTTCGTTTTACAAAAACAAAATTACCATAAACAAGAAATCAAAATAGGACGAATTGAAGAAATAAGTATGAATTAAATCATATTATCCAAAATAGAGTGGGGGTATAAAAAGTTTTGTTGGCTAGTTCTTTTTTTTAATTTAAAAGCTAATCTTCTAAAAACCATTCCGAATAGCTGTTTGCCGTTTCATTCATTTTGGCATAAACTAACTCAACTCCTTTTGGCAGTTTTTGTGCAATTTCCGATACGATTTCAACCAGCAAGTTTTCGCATGTAGGATGGTAATCTACATAGATTGTTTTATCGTTATTGGCTTCAATTCCTCTGAATCTTGAATCAGATTTCAGAATCAATGCGTGGTCTAATTTGTCAACAACTTGCTTGTTCACAATTTTTTTTAGATCAGAAAAATCTATTACCATTCCCACATCAGATTTTGTATTGTCTGTAATAACCTCACCTAGGACAGTGATTGTTAATTTGTAAGAATGCCCATGAATGTTTCGGCATTTACTGTCGTGCATGTCAAGAGCATGAGCAGTTTCAAAAGCAAATTCTTTAGAGACTCTAATCTTTTTCATTGATACATT
>JBDMYC010000006.1:0-2743 GCA_039770535.1 Flavobacteriales bacterium | reverse complement strand
ACATTGCTTCTTATGCTCTATTCACAATGATGGTAGCACAAGTTTGCGGATTAGAATACGGAGATTTTATCCACACTTTTGGAGATGTACATTTATATAATAACCACATAGAACAAGCAAACCTTCAGCTTTCTCGTGAGCCACGAGCATTGCCAACAATGAAATTAAACCCAGAGGTCAAAGATATCTTTGAATTTACTTTTGAAGATTTCACTCTTGAAAATTACGACCCTCATCCCCACATAAAAGGAGCTGTTTCTGTATAATACAATGAATGAGTTGCAAACTTATATCAATTCCTATTTCAATATCGGAATAGACGACCTACAAGAAGTTGAAAACCTTTTTGAGGTTACACATTTGAAAAAAGATGAGTTCATTTGTCGCGAAAACACAAAGTGCGAAACTCTAAACTTCATCACTTCAGGATTTGTGCGAATTTACAAATACGAAAATGGCAAAGAAGTCACTCAATGGATTTCTTCTCCCGGAGAGTTTATTACCGATTTATCTAGCATAGTGTTTAATACCAATTCAAGATGGAATATTCAAGTAATTACTGATTGCCAGTTTTATACAATAAGTAAGGTGAATTACAACAAGATTAATGAGATTGTTCCAACTTGGCCGCAATTAGAAAAACATTTTATTGCAAAGTGTTTCCTTGTACTTGAAGATAGAGTCTTCTCTTTCCTTTCTCTTTCTTCGGAAGAGCGATACAATTTATTATTCGAATCCAAAAAAGAATTATTTAATAAAGTCCCTCTCAATTTTTTAGCGTCAATGCTTGGTATGACTCCAGAAACATTAAGTAGAATAAGGAAGAAACAAGTTTCTTGATCTATATCAAGTGAAGCTGTTCTTTACAGTTGTTAATTTGTATAAATTAACAACAACAAATTATGTCACTTACACTGCACACAGAGATTACAATTAACGCTACACAGGAAGAAATTTGGACCCAGCTTACAGATTTCAACTCCTACCCTTCTTGGAATCCTTTTATCACCTCCATTTCAGGAACTCTCGCAAAAGGTAACAAATTAGAAACAAACATTGCTGGAATGAATTTCAAACCCACAGTATTGGAATCTATTCCCAATAAAAAAATAGTTTGGTTAGGAAAATTATTGCTCAAAGGTCTATTTGACGGAGAACATTGCTTTGAGATAATTCCACAAGAACAAGGATGCCTATTTGTACAAGCCGAAAAATTTAGTGGAATTCTTGTCCCCTTATTTCGCAAAAAATTAGAGATTGAAACAAAAGAGGGATTTCAGAAAATGAATAAAATGCTAAAGCAGAGAGTTGAAGCTATTAACTGAGAAAAACTAGTTATACTCCAAAAAACGGGATTCTTGTTTTTCTTTCAAAACAGGAAAATCGGCATTAAGGTCTTCGCCTGATAAAACCAACTTGTATTTCTCTACATATCTTTCGGCCATCAATTTAGAGTTGAAATTGTCAACTGCATAATGGTGACAGACTTTTGGGTTGTAGGTATTATTCTTGATTGCATCCACTAGTTCTTGCGAGTCATTGGACAAAAAACCAACTTCTGGAGTTATAATTTCTGGCAAAGAGCCATGTTTTGTCCCAAAAACTGGACTTCCGTAGTACAAACTTTCAATCATGGAAAGCCCAAAAGGTTCGTCCCATTTCACAGGAAAAATCAGTCCTTTTGACTGGTTGATGTACTTATTTTTCCCTGACTCATCCACTTGACCCGCAAAACGAGCATTGAGTTGTGGAAAGAATTTTATTCCCATTTTTGTACTAAAACGCTCTCCTCCAAGCATTACTATTTTTTGCTTTGCACGTTTAGCAATATCAATAGCTCCTTTTGCATTTTTCTCTTTCCACACTACATTTCCCAGAAAGTGGAACCATTTTCGGTCTTTACTAAAATCTACTTTTCCATAATCAGAAAAATCCAATCCATTGTAAACAAACGATTGGGATTGATGACGCTCTGCATGATTTTTTGATACAAATACTGCGTTTTTATTGTAAGGTAAAAACTCATTTGTATTCCCATGAATGGTAACAATATGAGTCGCTTCCACTTTTTCAGCATCTACATTAAAATTGAAATGAACAACATCATAACCTTCAGGAATTTGGTCTTCTATAGGTTTTGACTCTTCTATCGCCATTACTTTTGTAGCAAAAGAACTGCTTGAGCCTTTTTTTACAAGATAATCTACCTGATGTCCCATTTTTACCAACTCCTTTCCCAAATACCAAATAACACGCTCCGTTCCACCATACTTAAGTGCGGGAATAACGGTATTATTAACAATCAAAATTTTCATCTAAAAAGGTGTTTTCAGTATTCGTCTTATTTCAAAAAAGACCTTTCAGAGAAATCTAAAAGGTCTTTTTTACTTAGGTGTGGTTCGCTTGTTATATTTCTAAGATAAATTTAATTTTTTATCCAAATCGGTAATGTATTTTCTAAAATGCTTGTCGGTATCCTGCAGGTTATTAACTGTCTTACATGCATGCAGTACAGTTGCGTGATCTTTTCCTCCACACTGCATTCCTATGCTCGCCAAAGATGATTTTGTCAATTTCTTCGAAAAATACATAGAAATCTGTCTTGCCTGCACAATTTCTCTTTTCCTTGTTTTTGACTTCATCAACTCCACTGGCATGTTGAAGTAATCTGAAACTACTTTTTGTATGTAATCAATAGATACTTCTCTCGCAGTATTCTTAACAAATTTGTCAATCATTTGTT
>JBDMYC010000005.1:0-14116 GCA_039770535.1 Flavobacteriales bacterium | reverse complement strand
TAATAAAAATCTCTTAAAAAAAAACTCTAACACGACATTACGACTTTTCAAGAAATCCTTATTTCGCAACAAAGGTAGTCATATTTATTAACAATCCGGTTTAAATTGTTAATTAACTAAAATATAACACCACAGACCTTTAAAAAACTATTCTGTTTTTATCATTCTGTAGGTGTAAGAGATTGCTAGTGTCCTGTTGAATATTTTATCGAAACGAGAAGTAGATTTTGGCAAGACATTGGACAACCCATGCGAATAAATAAAATTGAAAGAATTTTGCCCTTTGATGTATCCGATTGAGAAATTAAAACCGTACGCAAAGCCATTGTAAGGAGATTCTAAATCTCCCAAAGCACTCGTTTTCACTTCTCCAATTACAGGTTTTAATGTCGATTCTACAGCAAAGTTCGTGGTAGTGCTATCTGTTTTTACTGTGGTTTTCAATTTTTCTCTTCCTCCAATTCCAAGAGCTACATATGGCCCGAAAGAAAATTGGATTCCAGATTTTAGTCGCAATGCAATAGTCAATGGGACCTCCAAATAATTGTAGGTTGCTCTGTAATTAGTCTCTACATCTTCGCTATTAGCATTAAGAAAAGTAAGATCTATGGTGTATCCTTTATTGTTGAGAGACAAACCTGATTGAAGAGCAAGCAGATCATTAAACTGATAATCAACAACTCCTCCGAAATGGAACCCAATTTTCAATTCTGTTTTCAATTCTGAGCTGTTCACTAAAGAACTAGCTGCAACATTATTTCCATTCAAACCAGCACGCACACCATAGGATAATTGCGAAAAGGAGTGAAAACTGAAAAACAGAAAAAATGTCAAGAAAGATAACCTCATACCACTACATTTTAATTGATTGCAATTAAAAGTACAATTTTTTATGAGAGAACCCAAGCGCTTTATCTAGATTAATGTTTAACTTTGAATTAATAATAAACACCTCTACTGATAATGGCTGCTTGTCAATTTTGCAAAAAAGAAATCACGATTAAAAACCAAAAAGCAAAGAAATTTTGCTCTACGAATTGCCGTGTAAAAGCTTACCAAAAAAGGAAGCGAATGAGCCCAACTATGACTTGCTACGTTTGCAAAGAGGGAGTTCTTACTTACAGAATAATGCTAAATAAAGCACCACAAATCAAATGTACTTCATGCAACACTCTATGGAAAGCAGAATAAAAAAAGCAAACATGATTTTGGGTTTTGGGCTTGTTTTCTTAGTTCTTGCAGGAGGCTATTTTCTTTATAATTCATCTGTAAATATTGAGATTGTAGGCGAACAACTTCCTGACAAAGAAAATTACGAAGAGTTTGTTCGAACAACTTTTTGGAGCGGAATAATCCTAATTGTTATCTCCTTTTTTCTCAGAATTAAAGCGAAGCGAAGCCAAAAATAATGGATTATCTGCAACCCATAATTCATTATAGTTTACATTTTATCTTTCCTGGTTTTGTCGCTTTTTTCTTTTTTAAAAAAAACTGGAAACGAGTGTATCTAATCTTTCTTGCAACCATGTTAGTCGATCTGGATCACTTATTAGCAAACCCCATTTTCGACCCAAATAGATGTGGAATTAATTTTCATCCTCTACATACTTATTACGCAATTGGAGTCTATTTTCTTCTATTAATTCCTAAACGAACTAGAGTTATTGGGCTTGGTTTATTGTTCCATATGGGAACGGATTGGCTGGATTGTTTGTGGATGGGGTGATTGATTTATTATCTACAAATTTTTTCTTGAAATATCATCCCAAACTTGATTTGGGATCTAGGGTTTTACGGATTAAACATTTTCATATTTAACATAAAAAACAAACCACTATGATTTAAAAATGAATGAATTAACATTAGTTAAACTTTAGATTTTAAATCAAGCTTGGAATGACAATAAAAAAGAAATTCCCTATTTGTTCTCGATACATCCCGCAGAACAAGCGGGACACTCGAACTGACAACCAAGATTTTTTTAATGGCTTAAAGAATAAGACATTATCGTTCACTAAATGAGGAAAACCGACATTCTGAAATTTACGTCAAGAAAATCAGTTCTTTTTTCGTAAAAAAACAAAAACCTGCTTGAGTTCTGGAAAATAATTATCGTTTACGAAATTTTTATGAACGAATCTTTTTGTTTTAGAAACAAGAGCTTATTTTTAGTCAATTTCAGCAAGTCTTGACTTTTTTTTGTTTCTTTTTTTGCGTCAAGGCAAAAAGAAGAAAAAGCTGAATTGTATAGAAAACTACCTCCTCCCTGGATGTGGCTTAGTAAAATTCTTTTTAGGAGCTGGTTTTTCTCCTTTTGCAGGCATTGGTCCACGCAAGTGAATAATCAATCCATTCAAGAAATTACGCAATAATTGATCGCCACATTCTTGGTAGTTTTTGTGATCTTCTTTTTGAAATATAGCATTTAATTCTGGTTTAGAAATCGTAAAATCTACCAATTCTAAAACCTCAATTATATCCGTGTCTTTCATCTTGTGAGCTACACGTAGCTTTTTCATTATGTCGTTATTTGTAAGCATAGATTAGTCGTTAGTCTAAATTAAATAATATTTGCAGAACCAATACTAAGGACTGATTACCGCCTACTGAAGACTGTTTAATGTGCCTGCAGCCAATTATCTCCAGTATTCATTTCTACATCCAAAGGTACTGCAATTTTTACAGCTCCTTCCATATTTTCCTTTACCAATTGCTTCATTACCTCTACTTCACTTTTCTCCACATCAAAAACCAATTCATCATGAACTTGCAACAACATTCTAGATTTTAGGTTTTTAGCTTCCATTTCGGCTTGCACATTTATCATGGCAATTTTAATGATATCTGCAGCCGTTCCTTGTATTGGAGCATTAATTGCGTTTCGCTCTGCATGACTTCTCACAATCGCATTGGCAGAATTTATGTCTTTTAGGTTTCTTCTTCTGCCTAGCAGAGTCTCTACATAGCCTTTCTCTTTGGCTATCACTACTACTTCATCCATATAGGATTTTATTTTTGGATATTTGGCAAAATAACTTTCAATAATTTCTTTGGCTTCTTTTCTTGGGATCGATAACCTTTGTCCCAATCCAAAAGCCGAAATCCCATAAATAATTCCAAAGTTCACCATTTTGGCTTTGCTTCGCATTTCTCTATCTACTTCTTCCATTGTTACATCAAATACTTTGGCAGCAGTTGCTGTATGAATATCGTGACCCGAATTAAATGCTTCAATCATTCCTTCGTCTTCGCTCAATGCTGCAATAATCCTCAATTCTATTTGAGAGTAATCGGCCGCTAGCAAAGTGTGATTTTCATCTCTTGGGATAAATGCTTTTCTTATCAATCTTCCTTTTTCTGTTCGGATAGGAATGTTCTGTAAATTTGGATTTACCGAACTCAAACGACCTGTTGCCGCAACAGTTTGCATATAACTCGTATGAATTCTGTGTGTTTTTTCGTCAACTAATAAAGGTAATGCATCCACATATGTAGATTTCAATTTTTTGAGCGAACGATATTCCAAAATCAGTTCGAAAATCTCGTGCTTCCCAACCATTTTACTCAATGTATCTTCACTGGTAGAATATTGACCCGTTTTGGTTTTTTTGGCTTTTACATCAATGTCCATTTTCTCGAACAATACTTCACCCAATTGTTTTGGAGAATCTAAATTAAAATCATCAAATCCTGCCATTTCTTTAATGTCTGCTTCAAATTTCACCAAGTCTTTTTCCAACTCTTGGGAGAATTCAGCCAAAGCAGGAACATCCAAATTAATTCCTTCTCTTTCCATTTTTTCCAACACAGGAATTAACGGAGCCTCAATCTCTTTATATAATTTTTCAGTGTCGGTATCAGTCAATTTAGGCGCAAAAAGTTCTTTCAACTGAAAAGTAATGTCTGCATCTTCGCAAGCATAATCCGAAACTTCTGAGGGTTCCAAATCTGCCATGTTTTTCTGATTCTTTCCTTTTTTACCAATCAAACTCTCAATAGAAACTGGCTTGTAACCCAAATAAGTTTCTGCCAATAAATCCATATTGTGTCGCATATCGGGCTGAATCAAATAATGAGCAATCATGGTATCGAATAACTTTCCTCTAAACTCTATTCCGTAATTTTTCATCACGGCTAAATCGTATTTTAAGTTGTGGGCGATTTTTTCAATATTTTCATTTTCGAAAAATGCTTTAAATTCATTCACAATTTCTTGCGCCTCTTTTTGCTCCTGTGGAATAGAAACATAAAATGCTTCTCCCTTTTTGTAAGAAAAAGCAATCCCAACTAATTTGGCATTCAATGAATCCAGAGAAGTGGTTTCGGTATCAAAACAAACTGATTTTTCATTCATCAATTTAGCAATCAATTCCTCTCTTTTCTCTTTTGTGTCTACTAATGAATAATTAGTTTCAGAATTTTCAAGAGTTTTAAATTCTGCAGGTGCCACAGGAATTTGTTCTGCTTCGGTTTTTGGCACATTTACAGAGAACATATCCAATTGGTCGCCTGAATCTGTTTGCTGAATCTCAACACCAAACACTCTTTTTGTTAGCGTTCTAAATTCCAATTCGCTAAACAATTCAATTACTTTGTCTTTGTCAGGATCACACATTTTCAAATCTTCCTCATTGAATTCTACTGGAACATCCAAAATGATGGTTGCCAGCATTTTGGACAGTAATCCTTGCTCAGCAAAATTCATTACATTCTCTCTTTGTTTCCCTTTTAAATCTGCATCTGCATTGGCAATCAAGTTCTCCATGGAACCATATTTCGCAATCAGCTTTTTAGAAGTTTTCTCTCCTATCCCTGGAATTCCAGGGATATTATCGGCAGCATCTCCCCACAATCCCAAAATATCTATGACTTGTTTTGGATCTTCCACTTCAAAAGCAGCTTTCACTTCATCTACTCCCCAAACTTCGGCTTGCTTTCCACCTCTTGCTGGCTTGTACATAAATGTTTTCTCGTTTACCAACTGAGCAAAATCTTTATCTGGAGTCATCATGTAAGTTGTAAATCCAGCTTTCTCTGCCATTACAGAAAGTGTCCCAATCACATCATCTGCTTCAAATCCTTCTTTCATCAAAATTGGAATATTAAATGCTTTCACCACATCCATAATTACAGGAACAGAAAGTTTAATGTCTTCAGGTGTTTCTTGTCTGTTAGCTTTGTAAGCAGCATATTCTTTTGAACGAAAAGTTTGAGCTGGATAATCAAATACAACTGCCAAGTGAGTTGGTTTTTGGTTATTGATTATATCCAACAAAGA
This sequence comes from Flavobacteriales bacterium, assembly GCA_039770535.1. GTDB lineage: Bacteria > Bacteroidota > Bacteroidia > Flavobacteriales_D > CAJJDF01 > CAJJDF01. The sequence goes on along the minus strand of JBDMYC010000005.1, from coordinate 8,838 downwards.
ATTGGTAAATCCCAACACAGCCGAAGTATTAAATCCTTTAGAGTTTATTCGCGGGTTTTTGATAAATGCGTAATACGCCCTAAAAATTAATGCGTAGGCATCTAATAAAAATATTTTTTTTTCTTCCATAGTTTGATTATCCATAAAAACAAAGTTAAAAAATAAATACCCGTTTTCTAAAAGGATTACAAACCAAAACTTAAAGTTTGCATTTTCAGTATTTTGTGTTTATTTTTAAGGTATGAAAAAGCTACTTTTCTCTTTATTATTTCTATTTTTTACAAGTTTTAGTTTTTCTCAAGATTATGGTATCACTGGCACAAAATGGACCTTTGGAGGAAATGATTCCGGAACTAATCCCTTTGCTGGCTATCAAGTTGTAGAAACAGAAAAAGACACAATATGGCTTGGCGAACAAGTTCGAAAAATTAGATGGATAGATTATTTTCAAAATTTCTCTCCTGCCTGGCCAGGAAGATTCAGTTATGAATATCAATCGGGAGATACCATATTTCAATATAATCCTCAAGCAAATAAATTTGTAGTAAAATTAATTTTCGATTTAAATTTAGGTGATACAATTTCAATTTTTCCCTATTATAGCCATTCATCCATGAAGTTCAAAGTTGATTCTATAAGTTTTATTCAAGTTGACAGTTTGACGCTCAAACAGACTCATTTAATTAGTATCTCAAATTTTACTCAAAGAACTATTATTGACAGAATTGGTTTTAAAGAATATTTTAATTTTGATGGTGGAGGGAACCTTGGAGGTCCACATTATACTAATCTAAGGTGTTATTCAGACAACCTTTGTGACACTAATTTCAATTCTTATCCTTGTGATTTTATTTCATATAATAGTTTGAATGAAAACTTCTTAAACTCAAAAATCCAAGTTATTCCAAATCCTGTAACTGATTTTCTAAACATCAATTCTGATGAATTAGAAATACTAAGCTTACAGATATTTGACATCCAAGGAAAAGAAATTATTATTCAAAACATTTCATTAACCCAACTAAATGTTAGTTCATTGAAAAAAGGGATATATTTCTTGAAAGCTAATACCAAACAAGGAATTGTGACAAAAAAATGGATTAAAAACTAATCTTTATGTTTCTCAATCATTTTCCCAATCTCAATAAACTCTTGAACTTCTAGCTGTTCTGGGCGTTTAGTGAAAATTTCTTCGTTTCTTATTTCTTCTGTTAATATAGATTTCAAAGAATTTCGCAAAGTCTTACGCCTTTGGTTAAATCCTAATTTTACAACTTGCTTAAAAGTACTAATTTCTATAGGTAATTCTACTCCCTTTTTCTTAGTCATTTTTATCACTGCCGATTGCACATTGGGCGGAGGGTCAAATGCTTTTTCATCAACTGTAAATAAATATTCCATGTCATAAAATGCTTGTAGCAAAACGCTTATAATTCCGTAGTTTTTCTTGCCTGGCTTTGCCATTACTTTTTCTACTACTTCTTTCTGGAACATTCCTACCACATCAGTGACTAAAATCCTGTTATCAAATATTTTAGTTAAGATTTGCGCAGAAATAAAATAAGGAAAATTTCCTATCAAACTAAAGGAATTTCCTCCATTTAAGGTTGTTAAATCTAACTTCAGAAAATTGAAATCAACAATATCCAATTCTGGATAATTTTCTCTTAGATAAGTAATGGATTCCCCGTCTACTTCTATGACAGAAAAAGGATAATTCTTTTCGATTAAATATTTGGTGATTGCACCCATTCCAGGTCCAACTTCCACAACTTTAGAGACGTTCTCAAAATCATCTACTGAATTAGCAATGGATTTACAGACATTCTCATCTTTCAAAAAATGTTGCCCCAAATATTTTTTAGCCTCTACTTCTCTGTAATTCCCTTTCATAAAACGATAGTAAGCATAATTCCATTTAACTACAAATAAAACCTCTTGTCCTTTATATTTAATTTTCTCGTCCCAAATTTATACATTTGATTCGAATTAAGATAAACCTAAGCTCGTATTGAGCGGTATTAATTATTTATCAAAATAAAAAAAATGAAGAAAATAACCCTATTACTAGCCTGTCTGACATTGATCGGCTCAACTTTTGCTCAGAAGAACAAAATTGAATTCAAAGAATTTGACCTAGACAATGGTCTTCACGTAATTCTTCACCAAGATAACTCTACGCCTATTGTTGCAGTGAGTGTGCTGTATCATGTAGGATCAAAAAATGAAGTAACTGGAAAGACAGGTTACGCTCACTTTTTTGAACATTTGATGTTCGAGGAATCAGAAAACATTGCAAGAGATGAATATGCAAAAATTGTACAATCTGTAGGAGGAACAATTAACGCTTACACATCTAGTGATAAGACTTATTACCATTGTGTACTTCCTTCAAATCAGCTAGAATTAGGAATCTGGATGGAAAGTGAAAGAATGCTTAACGCAAAAATCACGCAAGCTGGGGTTGATAACCAAAGAGAAGTGGTGAAAGAAGAAAAAAGAACTTCGGACAATAGACCTTACTCGAGCTGGTACCCAGAAATTGCTAAAAGAATGTACAAAGGAACAAACTACGAATGGACGCCAATCGGTTCTTTTGATGATTTGAATGCTGCATCAATCGCAGATTTTCAAGGGTTTTATGACCAATATTACGTGCCAAACAATGCAACACTTGTTATCACAGGAGACATTAATCAAGAAGATGCAAAAAACTACATCAACAAATATTTCTCTAGCATCCCAAAAGGAGCTTCAGAAATAAAAAGACCTTTAGTGTCAGACGCTTTATTGACAGAGCCAATTGTTGATTCTGTGTATGACAACATTCAACTGAAAGCAGTATTCCAAGCATACAAAATCCCTAAGCAAGGAACAAAAGATGCTTATGCATTGGATATGCTATCTACCTTATTATCTAACGGAAAAAGTTCTAGATTGAACGTAGCACTGAAAGAAGAAAAACAAATGGCTGTGCAAACTGCAGGATTCTCTATGAGTTTTGAAAGCGGAGGATTTTTTGCCACTTTAGGATTTCCAAACCAAGGGTACACTGCTTCAGATGTGAGAGTAGCAATCGTAAAAGAAATTGAAAAAGTTCAGAAAGATTTAATTTCTGAGAAAGAATTTCAAAAAATACAGAACATTACAGAAACTAATTTTGTGAGCAGCAATTCAAGAATGGATGGAATTGCAGAAAGTCTTGCAGATTATCACATGATGTTTGGTAATGCTGATTTAATCAACACAGAATTAGAAAAATACAGAGCAGTGACAAGAGAAGACATAAAAAGAGTGGCGAACAAATATTTAGTTCAAAACAATAGTGTTACCCTTTATTACCTACCAAAGAAATAAATTCTCATTTAATACATTTTTAAAAAAAAGACTATGAAAAATATAATTATAACAGCACTTGCTTTAGTTACTTTGGGAGCATGTAGCACTACTTCTGCTCCATTGGACAGGAGTATCAGACCAGCAGCTGGAAAAGCAAAAGCACTGAAAATAGGAGATCACAAGGAATTCACTTTGGAAAATGGAATGAAAGTATTTGTGATAGAAAACGGCAAACTGCCAACAGTTTCGTTCAATTTATCGTATGATATTGATCCAATAGTAGAAGGCGACAAAGCTGGATACACTTCTATGGTAGGAGATTTGATGGAAGCTGGAACAAAAAACAGAACCAAAGAAGCTTTGAATGAAGAGGTAGATTTTATGGGAGCAAACATGGGAGTTTACAGCTCTGGAGCATACACTTCTGGTTTATCAAAATATAACGATAAACTGATGGATATTCTTGCAGATGTAACACTTAACCCTGCTTTCCCTGAAGATGAATTAGGTAAAAAAGTAAACGAAGCAGTGGAAGGATTGAAATCAAGTTCTACTAATGCAGATGCAATTATGGGGAATGTGAAAGCTGCAGTTTTGTATGGAAAAGATCATCCGTATGGAGAATTCATGACGGAAGCAGCACTTAAAAACATTACTCTGGAAGATTGTAAAAACTATTACAATTCTTATTTCAAACCAAACAATGCCTTATTGACAATTGTTGGAGACATTACCAAAGAAGATGCCGAAAAACTAACTAAAAAGTACTTTGGATCATGGAAAAAAGGAACAGTGCCTACTCACAGCTACTCCACACCTGCTTCACCTGCAAAAACTCAGGTTTATGTTGTGAACAAAGAAGGTGCAGTGCAATCTAACATTCAGATTAGCAACTTGGCAGAAATCAAACTAGGAGATGCAGATTATGAAGCTTCAAAAGTTTTTAACCAAATTTTTGGAAGTGGGTTTGCAGGAAGATTATTCCAGAACTTAAGAGAAGATAAAGAGTATACTTATGGAGCTTACGGAGGAATCAGAACCAATAAATTGATTGGTAACTTTTCTGCTTCGGCAAAAGTGAGAAATGAAGTAACAGATAGCGCAATAGAGCAATTCATGTTTGAAATCAACAGAATAAGAACAGAAGATGTGGGTGCTGAAGAACTACAAAATGCGAAAAACTACATTGCTGGAACTTTTGCTCAATCTCTAGAAAGCTCAAGAACTATTGCAAGCTTCGCAGCTAACATTGACAACTACGAGTTGGACAAAGATTATTTCAAAAATTACTTAAAAAGAATTGATGCTGTGACAGTTGCAGATATCAAAAGAGTAGCAAACAAATACATGAAGCCAGAAAACATGAGTATTTTGGTAGTAGGAGAAGCAAGCGAAATTGGTGAAAAATTAGCTCGTTTTGGTGATTTGAACTACCTTGACAATGAGGGAAACAAAGCAGAAGCACCAAAAAAAGCGGGAGAAATTCCTGCTGGATTAACTGCTGAAACTGTACTTGCAAATTACGTGAAAGCTATAGGTGGAGAAAGTAGCATCAATGCTGTAAAAACAATGAAGGGAGAATACTCCACAAAAATGCAAGGAATGGATATTTTGATGACTAATTATTTTGCTTCTCCAAACAAAACGAAAAGTGAAATAAAAGTAGTACAAATGAACATGGTAGTGCAAGAAATGATTTTTGATGGTAAAAAATCTGCAATGAAAGCACAAGGACAAAATGTACCTGTACCAGAAGAAAAAAATAAAGACACAGAAGTAGATAGTTACATGATTCCTGAGCTTGCTTACGGTAAATTAGGAGTAAAAACTAGCCTTGTGGGAACCAAAGTAGTGAACGGAAGTTCTGCCTATGAAATAGAAACTATTTACCCAACTGGAACTAAAAAATCTGTTTTTTATGATGCTAAATCTGGATTGAAAGTGAAAGAGACTTCAGTAGAGAAAACACCTCAAGGAGAGATGGAATCTATTCAAGAATATTTAGATTACAAAGCAGTAAACGGAGTTCTAATTCCTCATACTTTTAAAGGACAAAATGGTCCCCAAAAAATGGAATTTAAATTAGAGAAAGTAGAAGTGAACAAGCCAATTTCTGACGACATGTTCAAGATTTAGGAACTAATTATTGAACTAAAAAAAGCCGACTAACTCCTGTTAGTCGGCTTTTTTTTGTGCTTACTTTTCGTATCTTGTTTTAGGAAAAAACGAAGAAAACAAAAATAAATCTGGCAACTCTGATGTAAAAAGGAATCACGCTTGAGATAAAAAAAACAAAAAATGCTTCAAAAACTAGACCTCCAAAAAATAATATTTCTTGATATTGAGACCGTTCCCCTAGAATATAATTTCAAGGATTTACCTCAAAAAACGATTGATCTTTGGGACAAGAAAACTAAATACATTCAAAAATATCAGGAAATTGATGCCGAAGAAGCTTACCGAAAATCAGGTATCTATGCTGAGTTTGCCAAAATCATTTGCATCAGTGCTGGTTACATCACAAAAGAAGGTAAGAAGACAAAACTCAGAGTCAAATCATTTTATGGAGATGATGAAAAGGAAATCTTAACCTCTTTTAATTCATTGCTGAACAAAACCTTAAAAGAAAATTATGTTCTCTGCGCTCACAATGGAAAAGAATTTGACTTTCCGTTTTTAGGAAGAAGAACCCTCATAAATGGATTAAAACTGCCTAGCCAAATTGACATTGCAGGAAAAAAACCTTGGGAAATTCCTCACCTAGACACTATGGAATTATGGAAATTTGGGGACTACAAACATTTCACATCTCTCGAATTATTAGCGCATGTTTTTGATATCCCATCTCCCAAGCAAGACTTGGATGGATCCATGGTTTCTAAAACTTACTACGAAGACAATGACCTAGAACGAATAAAGGAATATTGCCAGAATGATGTAATCACTATTGCTCAACTTTTATTGAGGTACAAAGGCGAAGAAATTATCCAAGACAAAAACATTGAGATTATTGGATAATTCATACTACAATAGTTTATTTTTACTCGTAAATTTGCACAAAATAAAAAGGAATCTGCTATGAGTATTTGGAAAAGAATTAGAGTCTACGCTGTGGGATTTGGTATAGGATTAATTATCACTTCCTACTTCTTTGGAGACCGAGGAGGATGTAATATTTTCCCGGGAAAAGATGTAAAGAAAAACATTATGACAACCAAATTCAACACAAGCGAATATCTTGATTGCAAGCTAGTTTGCAATGGATTTACAGCAAATTCAATTGTAGATATCATTGTAAACGGAGATGTGATTTTTAGCGAAAGTGATGTTCAATCTAAACCCCGAGAGTACGTACTAAGATTAGACGATAAAAAATTGGTGTTTGCAGTAGATCCGAGACATTATGAACCTACTTATTTGATAGATGATTTTGAAAAAGATTGCGGAAATTGTGATTCACTGTCAAAGGATTTAAGCAGAAACATCAAATTACCCTTCAAAAAGAAATGATAAAATGTGTTAAAACTGTACAATTATCGCAGTCATAACTTTCATACCTCAATAATTCTTATCATTTTCGCGTATTAGAATCAGAAATGTCCAAACACAACTCAAATACACCCAATCATGTAGCCATCATTATGGATGGAAACGGAAGATGGGCAAATAGCCAAGGAAAAGATCGACTGCATGGTCACAATAGTGGTGTGAGCTCTGTGAGAGAAGTACTGAAAGCAGCTCAAAAACACGAAGTTAACTACCTAACTCTCTACACTTTCTCAACCGAAAACTGGAACAGACCCAAAGATGAAGTGGATGGTTTGATGAATTTATTTGCAAAAACCATTGCTAATGAAATCGAAGAATTACACGAAAACCAGGTTAAAATAAACTTCATTGGAAACACAAATCTCTTGCCAGAATTTGCAAGAGAAGCTCTACTTTCTGCATCAAACTATACAGAAAACAATACCGGAATTGTCTTGACTTTAGCTTTGAGTTACAGCTCAAGGTGGGAAATACTAGAAGCTACCAAGCAAATTGCCGCAGAAGTAAAAAATGGAAATCTAGCTCCTGAGGAGATTAACGAAGAAGTTTTTAGCAGTAAATTAAGCACTGCAGGAATCCCTGATCCAGAATTAATAATTAGAACAAGCGGAGAATACAGAATCAGCAACTTTTTGCTGTGGCAGATCGCCTACTCCGAGTTTTATTTCACGGAAACTCTTTGGCCAGATTTTACCGAAGATGAATTTAACAAAGCAATAGATTCCTTTCAAAACAGAGAACGCAGGTTTGGCAAAACAAGCACTCAACTGAAAGAAACTTTAAAATAATACACCCAGTTACCGATATGAAATTAGTTTTTAAAATATTATTGCTCTCGATTTTTTCTTTGAATCAAGTGCATGCTCAAGAATTTGAATTTACTTCTTCAGACATTAATTATGCTGCTCCAAAAAAATACGAAATTGGGGGAATTACTGTGGACGGAGCAATCATTACAGATGTAGAAAGGATCATTTCTTTTTCTGGACTACGAAGAGGAAAAGAAATAACAATTCCAGGAAGTGATATATCTTCTGCTATTAAGCGATTGTGGGATGTGAATAATTATTCGGACATTAATATCTATGCTGAGAAAATCATTGGGAAAACTATTTTCCTAAAGATTTCATTGAAAGAGAGAAATAGAATGTCGAGGTTTCAACTTAAGGGAATAACTAATTCTCAGGCAAAATCATTGAAAGAAAACTTGGACTTGTACAGTGGAAAACTAATCACAGAAAGTTTGCTGGACAACACTAAACGCATTTGCCAGGATTATTTTGTCGAGAAAGGATTTTTGAAAACAAATGTAAATATCACCAGCTATCCAGATACTTCGGTAAATAATGCGCAAATTTTGGTGATTAACATCAACAAAGGGAAAAGAATCAAAGTCAACCGAATTAGCATTGAAGGAAACAATGCAATTGAGAAAACAAAATTTCCCTTGAGCCTTATCAAAAAGGAAAACTATGTCATGTCTGATGCCAAAATAAAAAGAGCATTCAAAGACACAAAAGAAAAAAGATGGTGGAGATTCTGGAAAAGATCAAAATTTATTGAAGAACGTTACGAAGAAGAAAAGCAGACTATTATTGCAAAGTACAACTCCAAATCTTTGAGAGATGCAACTATCACTTTTGACACTACTTATTCCTATGATGAGTCATCCATCAATATCGACATTAAAATTGAGGAAGGAAATAAATACTATTTCAGAAACATCAATTGGATTGGGAACGTGAAATACAGCAGTGGAATGCTTGACTCAATTTTGGGAGTCAAAAAAGGAGACGAATACAACAAAATGAGACTCGAATCTAAGCTATTCATGAGCCAAACTGAGCTGGACGTAAGTTCTCTATACATGGATCAAGGGCATTTATTTTTTCAAGTTACACCTATCGAAAAAACAGTAGAAAATGATTCTATTGATATCGACATTGTGAT
>JBDMYC010000004.1:0-5753 GCA_039770535.1 Flavobacteriales bacterium | reverse complement strand
GTCTGAGCCGATTTAAGGTTTTTGCAACTCAGGTTTTTCTGCATCATATCTTGATCTAATCCAGTCATCCCAATTGCTATAAAAATTCCTCCCAAAAACATTTTGATGAAATGAGTACCACTGTTCCAATCTTCAAAAAAGAAAATTTGAGAATATTCACTGTTTTTTATTGTTTCTATTACTCCTCCAGTTGCCGATAAATCGAGCTCTTTGGATAAGAACCAAAAAGTGAATCCTAACGAAAGTAGCATGAAAAGAGTCTGTAAAGTATCGGTCCAAATAATGGTTTTTATTCCTCCTTTAAAAGTGTAGACCCAGATTAATACAATTGATAACAGTACGGTAATTTCGAATGGAACACCTAATTCATTAAAAACAAACGACTGCAAAACATTAGCGACTAAGAGCAAGCGAATTGAAGCTCCAATGATTCGCGATAGGAGAAAATAAAGTGCTCCAATTTTGTGGGAGTTTGCCCCAAACCTATTTTTCAAATAGGTATAAATAGACGTTACATTCATTTTGTAATACAAAGGCATCAAGACATATGCTATTACAAAATACCCAACTAAATAACCGAAAACCATTTGCATGTAACCAAATTGCTTGGCAGAATCCCCTACCCAACCTGGAATTGAGATAAAAGTAATTCCCGAAAGCGAAGCCCCAATCATCCCAAAGGCTACCAAAAACCAAGGTGATTTTTTATTGGCCAAGAAAAAAGTTTCGTTATTTGCCCCCCTGCTGGTCGCGTAGGAAATTCCAATAAGAACAAGAAAATAAGCAATGAGAATTGAAAAAATAAAAAATGCCGACATAAAAAGCGTGTTGTTTTTTTTGATTTATTTTTTAAATATAGAGATTATTGGGTTACTTTTAGGATTAACATCCTTTAATATTTGACGACAATGAAAAGAACAAAACTACTTCATTTTTTCTCTGGTTTTTTAGTACTATTATTTCTTCTGTCCTGTGGCGAAAAAAGTAAAATGCCACTTTGGGAAATCTCAAAACTTAATTCTCCCAAGTCTTACCTTGCGGGAACTATCAATAACATAAAAAGCAAAGGAAACGAAGAAGTGATTAATAAAGTTGTGCAAGAAAAATTTGATAGCGCTTCTGCGTTTATCACCCAAATAGACATCATCAATTCAGATTTCATTTTATCAAAAAATCAAGTAGAAATAGGGATGAACAAAACCCTAAAGGACATTCTTTCTGAAAAAGATTTTTCTACTTTATCCTCACTGCGAGATGACTGGGTACAAACAAAAAAAAATCAATATGAAGCTCCAGATAGTGTCAAAATCAAGCTGTTGTTTTACCTGCAAGATGCTCTTTTTCAAAATGATGGAAAGAACTTATTTTTTGAGCAGATTTGGATGCAACAAGCTATGGCAACCAAAAAAGAAATCTTGGGATTTGAAACCTATCAAAAGCATTATAAAGATTTAGCTCAGATTACTCTACCAGAACAGATCGAATTTATGAATTCCATAAAGAATGTTGAGAAATTTAAAACTGAATTTAATGATGCTGTTGTTGATTATTACTTCTCTGGAGAATATGAAAAAATCTACACAGAACACCTGAACAAATTCAACTATAACAAAACCAATTACGGCAACCTTTGGGTAAAAAAGCACAGAGACTGGGCAACTACTATTGACCCTATTTTGGACTCACAAAGCTGTTTCATTTCCCTTGAAGTACAGCATCTTTTTGGCAAAGAGAATTTTATCGACAACTTGTTATCGAAAGGTTATAAAGTCAAGAAAATTCAGTAATGGAATTATTTTTGCTCAACCATCACTACTAAAACTGATATAATGAAGTTTATTATTACTCTACTCATACTTGTGTCCTATTCACTAGGCTTTTCTCAGGATGCTATAAAACAGACAGATACGACAGAAAAAGTCATTTTAATCAGTCCTTTGCCCATTTCTATTTACAATGAATTGAAAAACAATGGATCTGGGATAGAAGTGACTATGTATAACAGTTCCAAAACATTTACGCTACCCAAACTGGCCGGAGTGCATTACCTGCTTTCTTTTATAGAAGGAAAAGCCACTCTTGATTTCAATAAAACTACGGATGCTTATGTCATGATTCTTGCTAGAGATGATTTCTATATGGATGCAGAAGTATCTATTACGGCAAAAAGTGCCTACATTGTATTCAAGAAAGATGGAGAGAAATATTACAATAAATTAAATGAAAACGGGATTAAATTTTTCAGGAAATTTATGTTGCCTGCTAAGACCAAGGAAGTTGAAAATAAAGAGCCTGGTTCGAAGAATTAGTATAATTAATAATTAAAGTTTGGCATTCTCAATTCGTAATTATTTTTAAAACTTATTAAAGAACATTTGTTAGAATTCATTACAAATTTTCCGTTAGAAATGTCTACTGAATATACGCCATTAAAAATTTCCCCAAGTGTGTCTGCATCATAAATTACTATGTTAGAGCTTTGAATTTTGAATTTCGCATTAATTTCTGGTGTTTCAAATCCAGGCAAAGTGACTTCATCACCTGCGAACTTCATTTTTTCTAAACATTCTCCTATTCCTCTCGCCCTTAAATTCATATACGAAACTGTATTTGGCTCGTAAAATTTTCCTTCAAAATATAAAGATTCCACACACCAATCTTTACTTGTAATCTGATTATATATACTTGGCTGATAATAAAAATAAGGAACTAGTATTAAAAGCAAGGAAATTCCAACAAGTGTTAACAATCTGAATTCTGGAATAAGATTTTTTATAAGAGGAATTTTTGATGTAAAATCATAAATTTTATCAAGAAAGGTTTCCTTTTTATTATTCTGCTCTGTTTTATAACCTAACTTCAATAGTAATTGAATCGCAGCATCTACATCTTCTGATCCAACTTGTATTTTCACACCACCAATTGCATTCGAAATAAAATTATCAGTTTGTACTGTTAATTCATCTTTCAAGAATACATTAATTCCTTCATTTTCAAGCTGCAACTTTATGACATGAGCTTCAGAAGGATAGGTAACAGTATGTATTGTTGTCCATTTCATAAATTATTGTTTACTTATTTTCCAATCGTTTTTACAATCAAAACAAAAATATCTTTTCCTAAAAAAAGGAATAGGAATAAAAAATAACATTAATGAAATCATCATAGCGATACCGGGTTGTCTGTCTTTTATGACATTATCCGAACTGCATTTTGGACAAAATATCTTATCTTCTTTACTCACTAAAATCTTACATTATCGATTAACCTCACACCATCAATGTGACCGGCAAAAGAGACGAATACTTCTCGATTTTCACTCCAATTCTCGAAATTGAGTAAAGAATTTGCATCTCTTATTTCCAAATATTCCACTTCCAAAATCCCACTAATCATTGCTTTTGCTTTTTCTTGAATTTCAATCACAGAAAAGTAAGAATGGTATTTTTTGATATAATCCAGAGCATAACTGATTACAGAAGCTGCCTCTCTTGCTTCAACTGTCAACCTCTCATTTCGGGAACTTCTTGCCAATCCATTTTCCTCTCTTATGATTGCACAACCCACGATCTCTGTTTCCAACTTTAATAACTCAACTAGCTTACATACAATTTTATACTGCTGAAAATCTTTCAATCCAAAGTAAGCTTTTGTGGGCTGAACTATCGTCAAAAACTTAGCAACAACATTTGCCATTCCCTGGAAATGTCCCGGTCTAAACTCTCCTTCCAACTCATTTTCCAATCCGCCAAAATCAAATTCTGTCATTTTCATTTCTTGTCCATAAACCTCCTCAGAATTTTGTGGAACAAACAAAAAGTCACAAAATTCGCCAATCAGTTCTTTGTCAGCCTCAAGCGTCCTAGGATATTTGTCCAAATCACTCACTTCATTGAACTGAGTAGGATTGACAAAAATACTGCATACCACACTGTCACACTCCTCTTTTGCTTTAAGAATCAAAGACAAATGTCCATTGTGCAAAGCGCCCATTGTCGGTACAAACCCGATTGTTTTACCCTTCTTTTTTTCTTTCTCAATAAGTGCGATTAATTCACTTTTGGATGTGGTTATTTTCATGATTCAAACTAGTATTTTGGTAAGCTAAACTAACTGAAATTATTGATAATTACCTTAATTTTTCGTACTTTTGTGAAGTTTAACACTAAACAACAACAAATCATAGTTTAATATATGAGTACGAAAAAAAGAATTTTATATATCTCACAAGAAGTTACTCCATTTTTAAAGTCTTCGGAGATTTCTTCAAATGTGAAAACATTGGCACAAAAAACGCAGGAAAGTGGAAAAGAGATTAGAGTTTTTATGCCAAGATATGGCTTAGTAAACGAAAGAAGAAATCAATTGCACGAGGTGATTCGTCTGTCAGGAATGAATATGATCATCAATGATGTAGACCACCCATTGATTATAAAAGTTGCTTCTATTCCCTCTGCAAAAATGCAAGTTTACTTCATAGATAACCAAGAATATTTCAAGAGAAAAGCAATTGTAAAAGACGACAAAGGAACTTTCTTTGACGACAACACACAAAGATCTGTTTTCTTCATAAGAGGTACCTTAGAGACTGTAAAAAAACTAGGTTGGATTCCAGATGTTATACACTGTCACGGTTGGTTAACTTCTCTGCTACCTATGTATCTTAAAACGTACTTCAAAGACGATCCACACTACGCAAACACGAAAGTAATTAGCTCTTTGTATGAAGATTCATTTGAAGGAGAATTAGACAAAAACACACTTGAAATATTGAAGTTTGACGGAGTGGAAGATTCTTACTTCAATCATTTCAAAAATGGATTAACCTACTCCAACTTAACAAAAACAGCAATCGATCACTCAGATGGAGTTGTACTGTTTTCAGATAATATCGACAAAGAAATTGTTGATTATGCAAATGATTCTGAGGCAGATACGTTAAAGTTTGTTAAAGAAGACGAACACTTTGCCAATTGCTCTGCATTTTATGATCAGATCATAGAAAAAGACGCTAAATTAGCTGAATAAATTTAAAACGATTACTCAAGAATGACTATCACTTCTTCTACTCAATTAATAAGGAAAGCCGCATGGCTTTCCTTATTTGTTTTATTACTTAATTGTAAAAAAGACGAAAATTTTATCGGTTCAGAGTTACAAACAGATAATCTGAGTGTGAACCAGCTTAATGATTTTTCATTAAGAACCTACACTAAAAAATCTGATTCACTTCGTGCAGACGAAATCTCAATCTCCACACTAGGAAGTTACCAAGATGCAGTAACCGGAACGACTACTTCAAGTTTTTATACCCAACTGAGAATTCCTGTAGACAATGTTAATTTTAGTGGTACTGGTCCAATAACAAATATAGTTCTGGATTCAGTAGTTTTTTCCTTGCAATACCAAGACCACTATGGGAGTCTTGATGCACAGACTTTTGAAGTATACCAAATGAATGAAGATTTGTTCATAGATTCGAATTACTACAATGGAAGAACATTTGCAGATTTAGGAACGAACTTAGTAGAAGCAGCCTCCCAAACACAGGTTCCAGATCCAGTTTCCTCAGTGATTATTGACGGTACAGAATTGCCTTCCCAGCTTAGATTAAAACTGAATAAAGGATTCGGACAAGCAATTATTGACGAAAGTGGAAATACAACCCTATCCAACAATGAAAACTTTACGCAATTGGTAAAAGGATTGCACGTGAAAGTGAACAACCCAACTCAAGCAGATGGAGAAGGTGC
>JBDMYC010000003.1:0-11887 GCA_039770535.1 Flavobacteriales bacterium | reverse complement strand
GGATTATGACCAGATACAACTGGCATAAATACTTCGTTCAGCCCATCCTTATTTGGTGTAAATGCATTGGGAACATAAGAAGTAATGAACTGGATATAAATCTCTTTTGAAATACTATCTCTACAACCAAAATCATTGGTGACATACTGCCAAACAAGAAAATCGCCTGTATCTCTGTATGAATAAACTGGATTTGATAAGTTTGATGTGTTTCCATCTCCAAAAGTATAATTGTAGCCAGTTGCAAATTGGGACATATCGTTCACATCAATTCTCATTGTATTGGGTACATAATCGATAGAAAAATCTGCGATTGGATTAGTGTGAACAAATACAGCACTGTCCTTTTGGATCGTATCCAAACAGCCGTTTGAAGCTGCTACTATTAACCGAACATCAAAATATCCTGGATCGTTAAATTGCTCTGAAACAAAAGGTGCTGCATAGTCGTTCCCATTCATTGACCAAACTTCTGCGGCAATTGTTGCTGGTGCTGTCATTGTACTTGTGCTTGCAAAATTAACAATTTCGCCTTGGCAAATTTCATTTACATCTTGGAAAAAAGATGCATCAGGAACAAATTGATTGACAACCTGAATTGTATCTCTTGAAACTGGACAAACTCCATTCGTTATTTCCCAAACCATATTATAGAATCCTCCTGGTACTATACCTCCAAGAATCGTATTGTTTTGTGTAGAATCAAAAGTTGGCACATTAGGTGCAGATGATTCTAAATACCATTTTGTGATTGCAGTTCCTGGCACACTATTTCCAGAAATCATGGTTTGCGTGTGCGCACACAATAACTGATCTGCGCTAACTAATGCGGTATGCTGGTTAAATATCGAAATTTCTATTGTATCGCTTAAATCGAAACAAGGTAGGTTTTTCCCTCGCCAAATAAAGCTGTAAGTTCCTTCTATCAAGCCAGATACTGAAGTAGATGGATTGTTTTTATTGCTAAAAATTGGGATATTCGGAGCTGTTGTGGAATCAATCGTCCAAAAACCTATTGCTGGAAGTGCTATTGGAAGCGCATTAAGCGTAACTGAATAATTTGCACAAATACTCGTGTCATTCCCTGCGATAACAATTGGTCTAGCCTGAATAGTTATGCTAACGGTATCGATATCGTCAGGACATGTTCCATTTGAAACATTCCACGTCAGCAATTGAGTTGCTCCTATTGTTAAACTCGACACTGTTGCATTTGGTAAAGAAGAATCATTGAATACTGGATTTGTAACATATCCACCCGGAATATAATCCCATTGACCTGTTGCAGTACCTGAAGGAGTTGTAGCAAATAATTGCAAGGTCGATAAGTCACAGATGATAGAATCTCCGCCAGCCTGAGCATTTGGCAATTCAAACACATTGATTTGTACCGTATCCACCGAAGGTGCACATAGTCCATTACTAACTGTCCATGCAAACGAATAAGATCCTTCTGAAAGACCAGCTAGCAGAGCATTGAAGCTTGTTGTATCTGAAAATACTGGTATAGTTCCATTAGTACTTGAAATTAGTGTCCAAACTCCTGATGCTCTTCCAGGAGGAGAATTAGCAGCCATTGTTGTGGAATATATTGCACACAAGTTTTGATCTAATCCTGCATTGGAAACTGGCAAATCATAAACATCAATAATTGCCGTATCATACACTGAAACACATAAACCATTGTTTACCTCCCAAACGAAATTAAACGTTCCTTCGCTAAGATTTGAAACTCCTGTTGTTGCTAGTCCTGGATTTGCAATTACAGGAATTGTTGGTGTTCCTGCAATTGAGAACCAAGAACCGACTGATCCTACTACAGTTGGAACTCCCATTAAATTGGTAGCATACTGATCGCAAAGACTAATATCGGGCCCTGCAAAAGCAAACAAAGTATCCAAAATATTTACCTCAACTGTATCTGAAGTTACATTACACCCATTCCCATTGGAAACTGACCAAATAAAATTATAAGTTCCTCTTATTAAATTTGACACTCCAGCTTTGGGGTCATTTAAATTTGTAAACACAGGTAAAGATGGCATTGGGTTTGCCGCAGACCAGACACCAGTTTGATGAGGTAAAACAGAGTCTGAGTTGACATTAATAGCTAAATAACCACAAATATTCGTGTCATTACCCGCGAACGAAACTGGGATAAAAGTGTCTATTACAGTCACTATTGCTTGACAAGAATCTATATTTCCATTTACATCAGTTACTATCATTGTAACTGAATTTGGACCTACATTGACGCATCCAAATTGCGTTTGACTTAATGCTATTGTTGAAATTCCACAGTTATCTGCAGAACCATTGTTTATGAAAGACGAATCGATAGTTGCATTACCTACCTGACCCAAGTAAATAGTTGTATCTCGGCAAATTACCAGAGGTTTTAATGTATCTAAAACTGTTACAATTGCTGAACAACTATCTAAATTCCCATTCAAATCAATCACTGTTAAGGTTACATTACTAGCTCCTACTAAACTACAATCAAAACTATTTTGGCTAAGTGTCATTGATGCTATTCCACAATTATCGCTACTTCCATTATCGATTTCACTACTATCAATCATTATGTTTCCTGTTGCATCCAGATAAACTGTGATGTTTTGGCAATTAACAATTGGTTTTAATGTGTCCAATACAGTGATGAAAGAGGTACATGAATCTGTATTCCCATTCACGTCTGTCACGGTCATTGTAATTGAATTAGTTCCAACCTCTTGACAATCAAAGGTATCTTTACTTAAAACGACAGAAGCGATTCCGCAAGAATCATAACTTCCATTGTCTACTGCTGTTGAGGAAATAAACGCTAGACCTGCTGTATTTAGGTATATCGTATTGTTGTTGCAGAATACTTCAGGACTAGTCGTGTCAATTACTGTAACAATTGCACTGCATGAATCTTGATTACCATTTACATCAGTTACGGTCATTACTACACTATTCATTCCGACTGAAGCACAATCAAATTGATAATTACTTAATGTGATTGTTGAGATTCCACAGTTATCTGAACTAGAATCGTTAACAAAAGAAGAATCTATTAAAAATGTTCCTAAAGAGCTAAGATAGATGATTGTGTCTTTGCAACCCACAATTGGTTTAACTGTATCAAGAACTGTTACAGTAGCCGAGCAAGAATCGATATTCCCATTAAAATCGGTAACTGTAAGTGTTACAGAATGAGAACCTAATTGACTGCAATCAAAGGTTGTCACATCTAACTCCATTCTCCAGATTCCACAATTATCATTGGAACCATCATCAATCATAG
This sequence comes from Flavobacteriales bacterium, assembly GCA_039770535.1. Lineage (GTDB taxonomy): Bacteria > Bacteroidota > Bacteroidia > Flavobacteriales_D > CAJJDF01 > CAJJDF01. The sequence goes on along the minus strand of JBDMYC010000003.1, from coordinate 8,598 downwards.
ATGTATCTATCACAGCAACTCCATTATTGTCCAGATAAACAGTTAAATTTCGGCAAATGACGGTTGGTTTTATAGTATCAAAAACAGTTACTACTGCTACGCAAGAATCACTATTTCCGTTTAAATCTGTTACAATCATTGTCACGTTATTTGTTCCAATACTGCTGCAATCAAAAGTATCTCTACTCAAACTAATTGAACCAAGTGGACACCCAAAACTGGCTGCTGCATTTATGTAAGTACTATCTATCACAAACACTCCCAGCGCATCAAGGTAGATGGTAGTGTCTGAACAAAACGCTTCTGGATTGGTAGTGTCAAGAATTGTAATTATGGCTGCACATGAGTCTAAATTTCCTGAGTTATCATAAACATATAGCTGAATTGTATCTTGTCCAACATCATTACAATCAAAAACATACTTAGAAAGTGACATAGAATCTATTGCACAATTATCTGAACTACCATTTTCTACATAAGAAGTGTCAATAGTAAAAGTTCCTAAGTTTGAAATGTATATTGTCGTGTCCTTACATGTAACAATGGGTCTATTTGTGTCAACTACAAAAACTGTAGCTGAGCAAGTATCGCTATTTCCGTTAACATCTGTTGCTGTGAGTGTCACCAGATTTGCACCTAAGTGCGAACAATCAAAGCTATCTTGACTTAAAGAAATAGTTGCAATCCCGCAATTGTCGGTAGTTCCGTTATCAATTGTTGAACTATCTATGGTAGCAACCCCAGCAGCATCCAAGTAAATTGTTGCATTTATGCAACTTACTATTGGCTTCAAGGTATCTAATGCGGTTACCTGTGCTGTGCAAGTATCAGTATTCCCATTGACATCTGTCACAATCATTGTTACGTTATTAACTCCAATTGCGTTACAATCAAAAGTATCTCTACTTATCGAAATTGTTGCAATTCCGCAGTTATCAGTACTGTTATCGTTAAGATAACTTGAATCGATAACAAACAACCCAGATTGAGATAAATAAATAATTGTGTCCTTACAAATTGATTCTGGTCTCAAAGTATCTAAAATTGTAACATTAGATGAACAAGAGTCTGAATTACCGCTTAAGTCTGTAACTACTAATGTTATCGCATTAACTCCTACTGATGCACAATCGAAAGTATCTTTACTCAATGACATGGAATGAATCCCGCAATTATCGGAACTACCATTATCAACTGCAGGCACACCAATATTTAATTGGCCTGTAGGCCCTAGGTAAAATACTGTATCTGAGCATCTGGCTATTGGCTTTATGCTATCCACAATTGTTATGATTGATTGACACATATCTACATTTCCATTAACATCAGTGACAATCATCATGATGGTATCTTGACCAACATTTGAGCAATTAAAAGTGTCTTTACTTAACTCTATTGAGGCTATTCCGCAGTTATCTGTACTTCCATTGTTAATGTCTGACGAGTCAATTACCGCAAATCCTGCAGCATCTAGATAGACTGTGAGGTTCTGGCAATTTGCTACTGGATTTGTACTATCTACGACAGTGACAATAGCCGAACAAGAATCAATGTTGTTATTTACATCAGTTACAATCATTGTAACTGTATTCAACCCAACATTAGAACAATCGAAATTGTTGTTGTTAATTCTTATTGTAGCAATACCGCAAGAATCGTAACTTCCGTTATTTACGAACGAACTATCTATTAGTTTCGTTCCAAAATTTGATAAGTAAACTGTTGTGTCTCTACAAATTACTTCTGGTTTAATTGTATCAATAACATTTACTATTGCTGAACAAGTGCTTACATTACCATTCACATCTGTTACAGTCATCACCACATTATTAACACCCAGATTTCCGCAGTTGAAACTAACTTGACTTAACGATATTGTCGCAATTGCGCAATTATCGGTACTCCCATTATTAATCTCTGAACTATCTATAAAAGCAGTACCGGACGAGTTTAGATAGATTGATATGTTTTGGCAAATTGAAACTGGAGAAATTGTATCTAAAACAGTAAGTATTGAAGTGCAAGAATCAAAATTATTACCTCTGAGATAAAGCACTTCCGTGGTGAGCATATTTGCACCAATATCAGAACATCTAAAAGTATCTTTAGAAACTTTTATTCCTAACAAGTTACAAGTATTGTTTATGAATGTATCCAACACAAAACTAGAATCTATAACTACATAACCCAGAGAGTTAAGGTAAACAGTTGTGTCTTTACATGAAAATATAACTCTTGAAGTATCTAGAACTGTAACTGTAGAGTAACAAGAATCTCTATCACCTTGTGAGTTTGTAACTAAAAGCTTAACAATATTAGCTCCAGTATCTAAACAAGAAAACACGTATTTATCAAGACTAGCATTAGTACTGCCACAGACCGAAGAGTTACCAGCATCAACATCTGTTACTGTAATAGACACGGTTCCTCCGGATAAGTAAACAGTTGTATCCTTGCAATTTAGACGAAGTGCGTTTGTATCTAATATGGTAACATTTGCCTGACAAGAATCTATATTTCCAGAAATATCTTCTACGTATAACGTAATTGTATTCGTTCCAATGTGGGTGCAGTCAAAACTTGATTGCGACAAATATTTGCGTACTACCAAACAATTATCAGTACTTCCATTATCGATATAAGAACTATCAATGACTACTTGACCAAAAGTGTCTAAATATAGAGTTGTATCTTGACATATTGCCGTGGGAGAAAAAGTGTCGATAACGGTCACAATTCCAAAACAAGTATCTTTCAAGCCTCCTACTTCTGTGACTTCTAAGGCAACTGTATTTGCTCCGAGATCACTACAATAAAAAATGTATTTACTAAGTTTTATCGTAGAAGTACCACATGAAACAATTGAAAAATCGTGAACAAATGACGAGTCTATCACTGAGGTCCCGGCGGTATCAAGATAAATTGTAGTATCAACACACCCGGCTATAGGCGAAATGGTATCTATGAGGGTCACATTAGCTGTACACGTTCTAGTAAGTCCATTTTGATAATAAGTCGTAACTGTTACTGGTGTTATGCCTAAATCATTGCAATCAAATGTATCTTTTGAAAGGGTTACACTTTGAATAGGACAATTTCCGCTTGAACCAAAATCAAGAACATAAGAACTATCTATTACTTGATAACCTGAGGTTGATAGATATAAAGTTGTATCACGACAGGCATTAAATACGGTATCGATATGAATTGTGTAATTGAAAATATTTTGTCTGTTTAAGGGACAAGTTTTTGCTATAGTCTGTAACCTAAAGTAGTAATTACCTAATCTTGTTCCAGGTACCCAGGTAAATGTTCCGAAAGTAGTATCCAAATTCACGGTTGTTGTGAATGTTGCATTTGGTATGTTGGAAAAATAATTTAATTCAATAGGATTGATGGTATCGTACGATACTGAAAATACATCAAAACTAATTGGTGTATTGTAACACCCTGTATAAGTGTAATTTAATGTGTCAAAATTTACTCCTGTTGTGTACGGGTTGAAAGGTGGTGGAGGACAGATGATTAAAATGAATTGAACATCTCTTCTTTGGGTTCCTTTGACGTTACCCGCAGAGTCAAACTCTGTAATTAGCATTGTTAAAATAACCTGCTGCATACTATTAGAAGTAAAGGTAATTTGCCCTGTTACTGAGTCGAAAACAATTCCTGTATTTGTAATGAAAGGGCTTGCAGCATTGAACGCAAGACTGCTATATGGAATATTTAAATTTTTATCTCCCCAAGTACGAACCAATTGAAAAGCAAGACTATCTCCCTCCTTGTCTATTGCTATATTATTAAAATCAATGGTCTCATTTAAACAAGAATAGACTAATGGTATTGCCTGAAAAATAGGAGAATCATTACATTTTCCATCAAGATTGTTTAGTGTTGTGTTGGTATAAAAAGAAAATCCTGCAGTTAAATTTGTGATGGAAGTACTTCTACAACAGATTTTATTCTCAAAATTCCAATCAGATGCTGAATCTGGTAAAGTAAAGTTGGCGGAGTAGATATAAACTTCGATACCTGGCAGTGTTCCTGAGTTACAGGTTGTGAAAGGCAGCAAAGAATCGCATACTTGCGAAACTTCATAAGTAGTATCTAATGGAAGTAAAAAATTACTATCCACTGCGAGACTTGCCGAATTGAAATCTATAGATTGAAACCCCCCTATTGCTTGCCCGGCACAATCACGATATAATTTTAATGTGAATTTATAACTAAGCCCACCCAAACATTCATACGTTAAATCTGCAGAAACTATGTGTGTAGTTCTTGCATTGTTTAAAAAAACAAACAGTGTCGTTAAAATTATTAATAGTTTTTTAATCATAGGTTTTGGTCAAAACTCTATGCTTAATACGCAATCTAAATCAAAATGTTACGCTATTACTCAATTTCAAACAAAAAACAGAAAGTATTAACACTTCTCTGTATTTTTTAACAAATTATAAATCAATAGAAATCAATCTATTAACTAAATGTCTTCAAAAACACCAAGACCGAACAAAGCAAAATCATATTTAGCAGGATCTGTTGAATCCATTTTTCTTAAAGCTTCATCTAATTCTTTTACTGCTCTCCAATCATTTTGCCTCCTCTTTAATATATCCAATTTTCGGGCAACATTGCCAGAATGTACATCCAGAGGACAAGAAAGTAATCTGGGAGAAATTGTTTTCCATATTCCAAAATCCACTCCTTTTTGGTCATTTCTTACCATCCACCTCAAAAACATAATTAACCGCTTAGAGGCAGAACCTTTGGCTGGGCTACTCACATGCTTCATTGTTCGCATTTGATCAACTGTGACTCCCTGTAGAAATATCGTTCTGAAATTTTCTATGGCTGAACTACAATCTAATGAACTATCGTTTAGTCCGGAAGAAAACACTAGTTCCAATCCTCCTTTTTCTTTATAAATTCTTTGTAATTGTATCACGAAACATATCAAATCAGTTGAGTTAAATGTTCTATGCTTAAAATCTTTGAAAATTTCTAAATCTGATTTTTCATGATTCATAATGAAATCAAAAGGAGAATTGTCCATCATTTCCATCATAGAAAAACAGTTTTTAATGATTGTTTTTCTTTGGCCCCAAGCAATAGTAGCACTCAGCAAACCTGCAATTTCTATATCTTCTTTTCGCGAAAATGTGTGTGGAATAGAAATTGGATCTTCTTCAATGAAATCAGGTGTATTATATAGCTCAACTTTACTATCAAGAAAATCTCTTAATTCTTCTTCCATAAATTTTAAAAATCAAGAACTTTAAACTCAGTTCTTCTGTTTGTTTGCTTATTTTGCTCCGAATCATTTTTCACTTTTGGCTCTGCTTCCCCTTTTCCTTCTGAGGTAATTCTAGAACTCTCAATTCCTTTTCCTATCAGAAACTCTTTAACAGAATTGGCTCTATCAGCCGATAAAATTTTATTTGCATTGGCATCTCCTACATTATCTGTATGTCCCACAATTTTGAATTTGATAGACTTATTATCCAATAAATACTGAGAAAAACCCATCAAAATAAACTTTGCATTCTCATCTAATTGTGAGGAATTTGTTGCAAACTTAACATCATTAATAATGAAACCTGCTCCTTTTTCTATTTTCTCTACCGTCATATCTTTATCTTTCAGCACTCCGCCTTTTGCATCTTCTTCTTTTACGATCCTTGATTGAAAAGCTGCCCCTTTCTGTTTCAAACTAACCAGTACTTTCTCTTCGTCTTCCATATTCACAGCTACGGCAAAGTTTCCATCATCCGAACTGATGTTTATTTCTTTGTCCTTTGATTTATCTTTATAACTTATTTTAAGTTTGGATTGCGTTACCGCATTCCCGGCACCATCTTTCATTTTCCCTTTCAGAAGAACAACTTTTTCTGGCTTTGCCTCTTCGGGTAACTCAAAAGAAAAAATATCTTTACCTCCTACTCCTTGCTTTTGCTTTCCCGAAGAAAAATAAGCCGTTTCTCCTGTTATGTTCACTATCAATCCGTCTTCTGCTTTTTCAGAATTAATGGGATAACCTAAATTTTTAGGCTTGCTCCACACACCTGATTTATCTTGTTTTGAATAGAAAATATCATAGTCTCCCGCTCCTTTTCTGCTGTCGCTCACTTGAGAAGCAAAATATAAAGTTTTGCTATCGGTATGCAAAAAAGGCGCTTTATCATTTCCTTCTGAGTTGATAACATTCCCCAGAGATTTTGCCTTACTCCAGACGCCATTTTCATCTCTTTCTGAGGAATAAATATCTATTCCTTTACTAGTTGGCCTACTTGTGGCAAAATACAATGTTTTTCCGTCTGCAGAAATAGAAGGTTGAGCTTCCCAAGTGGTATTGCTATTAATGTTTTCTCCCAAGTTTTTCAACTCAGACCATTTATAAATATACTTTTTAGTTTTTTCATCCTGCACGTACTCGTAGTTTGAGACAAAAATATCACAGTTATTATAGTTATTCACTTTCTCACAAGCACATAGATACAGTTCTTTGTTATTGATAGAAATGGAAACTCCTCCATAATTTTGCCCTTGGTTAAATGGTTTTGGAAGTGCCGTTCCTTTATCGAATAAATCTGTAGGTGAGTTTCTTTTCCCTATAACCAATTCCTCTACTCGAGTAGTTACAATGTCTCCAAGTCCTTTTTTATTGTAAACCCTTGTAAAAAATAAAGTTTCGTCATCTGCAGAAATCATAGGCAAATACTCTTCACCCTCAGTAGAAACATTGCGAACCAAAACTGGATCAAAAGGAACTGGATTATTAAAAAAAGTATTTTTGAAATTCAAATCTGGCAGAGCGGCTTTTGCAGCTCGTAACTTATCAGTATAGTTCTTAGAGAATTTTTTTTCGTCTTGATTCCTGAACTCAATGAATTTTTTAAAATAAACTTCTGCATTTTTGGCATCATCTTCTTGAAAATACATTAATCCCAAATAATAGTATACATCAGAGTGATAGGACGGACAAAGGTTTTCAATTTCTTTGTAATAACTTATCGCTTTGCTGTATGAATTCCCATTTTGTCTTGCCAAGCCGTAGCTTCTTCTTGCTAGTTGCCAATAACACGGCACGCAAGTTTCATCTTCTTCTATCGCTTCTTTCATGTATTCAAAGCGTTTTCGGGCATCTTTGGTTTTTTTTCTATCGAGCGCCTTTTCGTAAAGTTTTTTCACTTTACCACTTTCAGGTAACTCGCATTCTTCTTGACTTAGCAAAAAGAAAGGCATTAAAAAAAGAATAAAAATTTTGTTTTTCATTTGTCTCAAATTGGTGTTAGCTGTACCCAGCAAAAATCAATATTTATCAATTGTTCGCTCTCACTCATTTCTATATACAAAAGTAATGCCTAACTTTTATTTGCTCTATTGTTTTAATTTATCTGCTCGTTCTTGTGCAACACCAAGTACTTTCTCACTTTGTCTTTCAGCTTCAGCTTCTATCTTTGTTGCTTTATCTTCAGCTTCTTTACTTGGAATCTCAGCTTTTTCATAAGCTTTCAATCTAGCTTTTTCAATTTGTTCGTAAGCTTTTCTTTTTCCTACTTCCGCCAACTTTCTGTTTGCAATTTTCTCAAACGGGTTTCCTCCTTTTAAGGCCAACTTTGCTGCTTCCTCCTCTGCTTTTGCTTTTGCTTCATTGGCAATTTCATCTGCTTTGTCTTTTGCTTGTTGGGTCAATTTTGCACCTTCCTGTCTTAATTTATCTGTTTGTACTTTGGCTGCATCCTTTATTTTCTGGGCTTGAACTCTCGCATCCCCCATTATTTTCTCAATCTCTTTATTGAATGTTTTTTTGATAGTATCTACTACTTTATCTTTAATATTAGCAACTACATTTTTTGCCTGATCGCCCAAATCTGATTTAATTGTTGGATTTGTAACTGTTCCTCCAATTGTGAAATTTACAGGTATAACATTAGGTAACTGCAAGTCCATTCCTTTCACTTTTCCTAACAAACCTCCGATAATCTCATTTGCCTGATTTCCTAATTTATTTTTAGGGACTGCCATTTTCATTTGATAAGAAATGGTTTGGTCAAAACCTGTAGATCCATTTACAGTAGTTGAGATACCAGAAATATTGAGGTCAAAAGGATTAACAAAAGCTCTTCCATCCTTGAGTTGAAAAACCATTTTCACTTTATCAAAACTTTGATTAGATAGTTTATCCATTTTCAGAATGCCTGCTATTTTTTGTAGAGCTTTTACTCCTTTTACTTTTAAATTATCTGAAAACAATCCTCCAGCTCCATTGATTGTGCTATAAATTGGAGAAAGATTTTGATCTAACTCAGATGAAATCTTCAAATTCGTGGTAATTTTCCCTTGGCAGTGCTTTGCAACAGGCGCAATAGTTTCTATCGAACCAAAAAATGCTGCTGTTTTCTGAATATCAACATTCTTTACTTTGTAGTCAAAATCAATTTTGGGATTCTCCTTATTAGAATCATAACTTCCATTGAGCACCACATTTCCATCTAGCATATCCATGCTCACATCTGTTAAATCTGCTATTTGGTTCTTCATTCCCACTTTACCTCTCACATTTTTGATCAACAATCCATCATAGATTAATTCCTT
>JBDMYC010000002.1:0-21233 GCA_039770535.1 Flavobacteriales bacterium | reverse complement strand
AGTGCGTGCATCAATAATGTATACAAACAAATTGAAATCGTATCGGACATCTATATCGATTCGCTCACTGTAAATGACGAATTAGTGGGAGATATCGCACTAAACACGGACTGGGTTAACTCTGAAAAATCAATGCACATAAAAGGTGAATTACTAAGAAACAAACTGAACACGTTTGATTTCATTGGTAGTTATTTTCCTTTTAAAGATAAAAATTCTTTGGATTTCACCTGCGTGTTGGACAAAACAGATTTGGCATTTCTCAATCCTTATGTAATCGACCAAGGAATAACAGGAATCAATGGAAAAGCACAAGGAAAAGTAAAAGTAAGTGGCGAGCCTGAAGCCCCACTTCTAGAAGGTAAAATCTCCCTAGCACGAACTGGATTTAACGTAGATTACCTCAACACTCACTACGATTTTTCTGGGTTGATGATTATCGAGAATAATGATATTTTTACAGATAATATTATAGAAATTAGAGATGTAGAAAACAATCTTGCTTATTTCAATGGCGCAATTTATCATGAAAACTTCCGAAATTTTGACTTTAACGTCTTTATAGAAATCCCAAAAAAGATTTTCATCAAAGGAGATAAAAAAGAGCTCAACACTTTTGATTTGGCTAAAGAAATCCCAAATAAATTCATTGCACTGAATACAACTATTGACCAGAACAATGATTTTTACGGGAAAATTTATGCCACTGGAGATATAAATATTGAGGGGTATCAAGATGAAATAGACATTGAAGTAAATGCTAAAACTGAAAAAGGAAGTAATTTTACTTTGCCGCTTTATGGTTCGTCAGAAGTTGAACTAGAGGATTATGTAGTTTTCATCAATAAAGACTCCACTTTTGAAGAAGAAGAAATAGTTGACTTGGAAGGAATCAACCTAAATATCAATGTAGAAGTAACCCCTGATGCAGAATTACAAATGATATTTGATGAAGTGTACGGAGATATTATTACCGCAAATGGTTTCGGAAATCTATCCATGACTGTCGATAAATTTGACCAATTCAACCTCACAGGGAAATATACCATTGACGAAGGAGATTATTTATTTACTCTGGGATTGGCTCGTTTTGAGAACCTAATTAATAAGAAATTTGAGATTGCAAACGGAAGTACAATAAACTGGTATGGAGACCCATACAATGCAGAAATTGATATTGACGCTATCTACAAACTAAAGACTTCCTTATATGAAATAATGCCGCAAATAGCAGGAGATGCAACCGACTACAAACAAAGGCGAGATGTAAACTGTATCATGAAACTAACGGATAACTTGATGACGCCAACCATTGATTTTGGGATAGAACTACCGAGAGCAAACGAAACAGAGCGTGCAGTAATTGCGAATTTGATGGAGACTAAGCAAGAGATGAACAAACAGGTTTTTTCACTGATGTTACTTAATCGATTTTTGCCGTCAGCAAACAATTCCAATACCAGTGATGAAAGTAGAGGAAATACAGCTGCTGTGTCTTCAACTGCAAGCGAAATTCTCAGTAATCAGCTGAGCAACTGGCTCTCAAAATTAAGTAGCGAAGTAGATATTGGATTAAATTACAGACCCGGAGACAACATAACCAGTGATGAAATTGCGGTTGCGCTTTCGACAGAATTACTGAATGACAGATTGGTAATAAGCTCAAATTTTGGGGTTTCTCAAGGAAACGAAATCAACAATAATGAAAATACATTGATTGGGGATGTGAATGTGGAATATAAATTGAATGAAGACGGCTCTTTCAGAGTGCGAGTATTCTCGCGCACAAATGAATACGACATCACCAATGCAAACCAGTCTCCTACAACAAGTGGTGTAGGTTTATACTACAAAAAGGAATTTAATAACTGGAAAGAGTTTATTACTCCAAAAAAGAAATTAAAAAAACGTCAGACCAAATAAACAAATTTTGTTATTTAGACTGACGTTTATAAGTTCAAAAAACTTTTTATTTTACCCTCACTGCTTCGTACATAGCAACTCCTGCTGCCACCGATACATTCATAGAAGCGATTTTTCCTGTCATTGGTATTTTACCCACGTACTGCGAGCGGTTAATCAATTCGTTGGAAATTCCTGTCTCTTCGTCTCCCATCAAAATCCCCAAAGGTCCTTCGTAGTCGAAATCATAAATAGTATCTTCTGTTTTTTCTGTCACAGCATAAATGGAAACCCCAGAATTTGCAAGAAAATCTAGTACTTTTTTCAAGCTATCTACCTTGCAAACTGGCAAAGTAAGCAAAGCTCCTGCCGAAGTTTTTATGGCATCAGAAGTAACTGAAGCTCCTCCTTTTGCAGGAATTATCATTCCATTGAAACCCAAACACTCTGCAGTTCTTGCAATAGAGCCAAAATTTCTCACGTCTGTTACTCCATCCAAAATTACGAATTTAGGCTCCACTCCTTGCTCATATAAAACAGGAACTAGGGTTTCTATGTCGTGGTAAGTAACTGGCGAAATAAAAGCAATCACTCCTTGATGATTTTTTCTTGTAATCGAATCCAATTTCTGGATAGGAACCAACTGGATATTAACCAAAGAATGCCTCAACAAGGCCCTCAATTCATGGAACAAATTACCTTGTAATCCCTTCTGAATCATTATTTTATTTATCTCTTTTCCACTTTTGATTGCCTCCATCACAGGGTGTAATCCAAATACTACGTCCTCGTTCTTTTTGTTATCTCTCACTGTCTTGTTAATTATAATTGTAAATTCTTCCCTGCCTCCAACTTTCGCAAGCTCGGTACCAATAATCTCGGTAAGTTCTGTATCGCACAAGCTGATAATCGTTCTTATCTTTGTCTGTATTCTGCTTATTAAAATTGAAAGTAAGCGACATCATCATGTTGTTAGGAGTTCCATAAATCCATGTTTCTCCTGTGTTCGTTTTATAAATCGTGTTGGGCAATCCCATCACTATCGACAACATTCCTCGGTCAGTTTTCCATCCTTCTTTGTAGGAGGTAAAAAACTTATTCGCTAATTCTACCCTGCGGTAATATTCGGCAATTATTACTCGAGATCGTTCTTTAGTCCTACCTATTTTCAACCAAAATTTCTCAACAGCTTCCCTTTGATTGCTTGCCCTTTCAAGCGAACTGTATTCTGTAGAGGTACAGATGTATTTCAGAGGCTCAATCATACCTGCATAAGAACTGAAAGAACTAAAATTAGAATCCAACTTTTGGAAAGTTAGGTTATAAGCAGTAGAATCCACTGAACGGATAAAATAACTACCTTTTCTGTTCAGGCTCATTTCTCCTTTTCCGTTTTCGATAGACAACACAAACAAGGAATCTCGCTCATTAGGAATTTCAATCAACTTGTTTTTAGAAAATGGAGGTATGGAAGCAGGATAATCCGTGTTAAAATAGTCAACCATGTATGTTCCCTCTTTGTTGTACTCGGATTCGAGAACAAGACTATCAAAGGAAGAAATATAGGTGTCAAAACATAAATTGTTGCTCACTTTTTCGCGCACTAGAAAAAACTGAGGCGATAATCGATCTCGTTTGTCGATTTCAATAACAGACTCGGATTTAATTTTTTTGTTTACATCATTTGCTGTCACTTTCAAAATTCCTTTGTCTCCAATCGGCATATTTAAAGGAATTCTAGCTAAAATTCGTTTGTTCTTGTCTGGAGTTTTATAATCGTACAAAACCTGAGAAGAACTGTCTATTAGCATTTTTCCTTTGTAGTCTTCGTATATTTCCAACTTAATTCTAACCTCGGACTCGAATGGCTGCTTGCTATTTTCTCTTACGTAAAGCAATTCTTTACTTGCAATCTCCAGGTACAAATAAGACAAAGTATCATTCACATGATAAACCAGATAATTTGGGTTTAAGTCTTTTAGTTTGCTATCGTACTGATAATTACTTTCTCGGGGGAGTAATTTACCATTCGTACAACTAGTTAAGAAGCCGAAAAAAAAGGCGAGCAATAAAAGAGATATGTGAAAGCTTTTAATCTTCATCTTCTAGAAATTTATCCGAAATCTGCTTTTTTGTATTCAGTCCCAGCTTTTTCATGTTTTCAGTTCTTCTTATCAAATTACCCGAACCTGTTTTCAATTTATTAATGGCATTCTTGTAGGCGCCATCCGCCTGCAAAAGACCTCTTTCTATTTTTTCCATGTCGTCCAAGAACCCTACAAATTTTTCATACAATGCTGCTGCTTGTTTAGCGATTTCTTGCGTGTTCTTGTTCTGCTTTTCTTGTTTCCAAATAGAGGCTATAGTTCTAATAGTTGCCAACAATGTTGTGGGACTCACAATTACTATGTTTTTGCTCCACGCATACTGGTACACTTCCTTGTCTTTTTGCATAGCCAAACTAAATGCCGGCTCAATTGGCATGAATAAAAGTACGAAATCTGGCGAATTGATCGTCAATCCCGTTTGGTAATTTTTCTCACTCAGTAATTTAATGTGATTTCTCACTGACAAAATATGCGCTTTCAGCTGATTTTCCTGTTCATTTTCGTCCTCCGAATTCACAAATTGCTCGTAAGCTACCAATGAAACCTTGGAATCTATAATAATGTGCTTTTCATCTGGAAGTTTTATCAAGAAATCTGGCTGAATTCTTTTTCCCTCTTCGTTATTCGTGCTATGCTGCTTTGTATATTCCTCGCCTTCTGTGAGTCCGCTTTCTTTCAGAATTTTCTCCAAGATTAATTCCCCCCAATTTCCTTGGGTTTTGTTATCGTGGGTCAAAGCTCGCGTCAGGTTTTGGGCATCTCTACTCAAAGTCTGATTCAGGCTACTGAGCTGAATTACTTGTTCTTTTAATGCCGATCTTTCTTTCAGACCTTTTTCATAAGTCTCTTGCACTTTCGTCTCAAAACTTTTCAATTTATCACTCAAAGGAGCCAATACATTGTCAATATTTTCTTTGTTTTGTGCAGTAAATTTAACTGATTTTTCCTCGAGAATTTTATTGGCAATGTTTTCAAATTCAGACGAAAATTTCTTTTGCATCTCAGCAATTTCAACTTTTTGAGTATCCAATTTCTCTGCTAGGTTCTTAAGATTTGTCTGAGACTCAGTCAACTCTTGAGATTGAAATCTGTTAATGCGTTCTTGCTGCTCTATTTTTTCTTTTTGTTCGCCATAATGTTTTTCAGCATTTTTCAATCTCTCTTGCAAAACACCTTTGCTTTTGTCTAGATCTACATTTGCATCTGCCAACAAATCTCGTGACGCCTCAAGTTCTTCTAATTTAGTTTTAATTTCTTCGGGTAGCTCATTTTTTCTTACAAGAAAAAAGAGAGTTGCAATAATTGCACCTATTGCTAATCCTATGAGCAACCAAATTATTTCCATAGAGCAAAAGGTTTTTTAGTACCAATCTTTAGCCGAATACACATCATTCTCTCCTTTATCTTTCCCTGTCAAGTCTCGCCAAAAAGTAACTAACCTTCCTCTAAAAAGAAGCACTGCAAAACCAACTAACATCAAATACGGAAAAAACATAATGTATTCAATTCCAGCATTTAAACCTCCACCTACGTCTGGATTACTCTCTGCTGTTGCTTTACACATTGCACACTGTGCATTTCCCGATAATTGAGTCGCCAATAGAAAAACAACTGCAATAATTTTGTTAAAATATTTCACTTTTTAAATGTTTAAATTATCAATAGTTCAAAGATACGAAAGGAAAGCCTGAGAGGCGAATTTTAAGCAAAAATATCTTTGAAATTCTGGTTCGGTAAAAGTACCTATCAAAAAAAAGCAGTAATAAAGACTTGCATAAAACACAGCCAGTTATTTAGAATAAAAACAAACAATCTGTTTACGGAGCCTCTAGCCAACATTAACTGTAGTGATTTGCACATGACACTTCTTTTTTCGTTAAGTTTGATTACTCGGCTATGAAACATTTGATTTTCGCCAAAAAACTATTAAAACCTCAATAAAATGGAAGAATTTATAAAATTAGTACAGCTTGCTATTGGCTTATCGGTCGCTTATGTTTGGATTTTTAGGTTTCATAATGTACTCCGAGAATTCAAAGAATTTGGGCTAAGTGACATTACTCGAAATTTTGTGGGAGCATCAAAAACTGCCCTAGCAACACTCTTAATTGCTGGAATTTGGTATCCTGACCTTGCCTTTATTCCTGCTTTGGTCATGGGGTTTTTCATGCTGTCAGCACAGTATTTTCATTTCAAAGTGAAAAACCCGTTCCTCAAACACCTTCCTTCGCTCATTTTGCTCTCGCTTTGTTTGCTAGTAGCTTTTTTCTCAATACCGTAAAGAAAAATGACTCTAGAAAAAATTCTAATTCTACTCTCTAGCTTATCGTTTTTTGGCTATTCAATCTCCTACTTTGCTCAGCCAAAAATGAAAAAAGAATTCGAAAGATTTGGGTTGAGCAAATATGCAACAGCCATAGTTTTGGGTCAATTGGCGTGTGCAATTGGTTTACTAATCGGTCTAAGTTATCCACTTGTTCTTTCTCTTTCGGCCTTTGGTCTCGCTTTACAGATGTTTGCAGGTGTGATAGTGAGAATGAAACTAAAAGACAGTTTCCTAATCACTTTACCAGCTTTATTCTTCATGATTCTTAACTCGGTAATTTTAATTCTTACCCTGACTTAGTTGCACAAAAACAGAACCTTCCGAAAATCTACCGCATGGATTTATTCAACCCACAATCAACTGCAAATATTTTGCCCTTTGATGGCGAAGTAATCTACTTTGGGTTTCTATTAAATCAATCAGAAACAGAGAATTATTTTGATCTCTTATTAGAAAAAATTAATTGGAAAAATGACCAATCTGTGATGTTTGGAAAACTAATCACCACCAAACGAAAAGTAGCTTGGTATGGCGATTTACCTTTTGAATATTCTTATTCTAACACCAAAAAATTGGCTTTACCTTGGAGTAACGAACTGCTCGAACTAAAACAAAAAATTGAAGAAAAAACAGGAGAAACCTACAATTCTTGTTTGTTAAACCTATACCATACAGGCGAAGAAGGAATGGGATGGCACACAGACAAAGAAAAAGAATTGAAAAAAAACGGCTCGATTGCTTCTTTGAGTTTGGGAGCTGAACGTAAATTTGCTTTCAAACACAAAGAATCCAAACGCACTGTGGAACAATGGCTTGAAAACGGCAGCCTATTAGAAATGAAAGGGAAAACGCAAGAACATTGGCTCCATCGACTCCCTCCGACCAAAAAAGTAAAAACCCCAAGGATAAACCTAACATTCAGAACTATCATTAATCAAGAACAACTATGAATCCATTTCACTACGCATTCAAAGTAAAGGACTTAGCTTCCACCAGAAAATTTTACATAGAGCTATTGGGTTGCAAAGAAGGAAGATCAACTCAACACTGGGTAGATTTCAATTTCTTTGGACATCAGCTATCTGCGCATGTGAGTGATAACATTCCTGCACTCGATTATTGCGGAAAAGTAGACGGAATAAATGTTCCCATTCCACATTTTGGCTGCATTATTAACCCTCATGAATTTGAAAAAATAAAGAAAAGACTAGAAGCTGTAAAAGCAGATTTCATTGTGAAACCCCAAAAAAGATACGCAGGAAAATCAGGAGAACAACTCACCCTATTTGTTCTTGATCACAGTGGCAACCCGCTCGAGTTCAAATGCTTTGTAGACAACACAGGGATTTTTTCCAGCTAAATTAATAGAATTTGAAAGATTTGAACGCCATAAAAAAACACCTATCACAAGATGAAATTCTAAAAAGAGTAATTAATTCATCCGGCATGATGGAATTTCAGTCTACCAATAACGTATTCAATGATTTGATGAGTTGTGTGCTCGAACAACAAATCCATTACCGAAGTGCAAAACAAATTTTCCAAAGAATGCTTGCTAAAGCTGAGCTAACTGAACTTAATTTAGCAAATTTTGCTCAATTTGAAGAATTTGGGATGCGTGATTATAAGATTTCCATGAAAAAACTGGAGTCAATGAACGCAGTAGTTACTTATTTTGAGCAAAATAGCCACAATTGGGCTCAACTAGAAGACCACGAAATCAGGACTATTCTTTCGTCTATTCAAGGAATTGGCGACTGGACCATTGATATGATTTTGCTTTTTACCCTTGGCAGACCCAATATTTTTCCTTGGGGCGATTTTCATCTAAAAAACTGCATGACAGAATTATACGACATCAAATCAAGATATAAAGCCAACATGAACGAAATTGCTGAACTTTGGCAGCCTTTTTCCTCCGTAGCCACTCTGTTTTTGTTAGAATTCAAGAAGAAAAAATTAAAACTACCCTCAAGTTAATGTTAATTTTTGGACCAGAATAAGGATAAAAATAAGTACAATTAAAATTTAATGTTATCTTCACTTTTTGATTCCTGAAAACTCCGCTTTTCTTGGGTGAGAGTCTCGGTTTCAAGCTAACACATATGACTTATGAAAATTGCAATTTTATCAGCTAATCCCAACCTTTATTCTACAAAAAGACTGGTGGAAGCTGGGCAAAAAAAAGGACACGAAATGGTGATTATTGACCACACAAAATGTGACCTTGTAATAGAAAAAAAGAAACCCATTGTGATTTACAAAGGGCAAGAAATACGAGATATTGACGGAGTAATTCCAAGAATTGGTGCATCTGTCACGTTTTTTGGAACCGCAGTGGTTCGTCAATTCGAGATGATGAAAATCTTTACTGCAACTGAATCTCAGGCTCTTGTGAGATCGAGAGACAAGCTGAGAAGTTTGCAAATATTAGCTCGTGCTGGTCTTGATTTGCCTAAAACTGTGTTTAGTAATTACTCCAAAAACGTGAGTAATGTAGTAGAAAAAGTAGGAGGCGCTCCTTTGGTTATCAAATTACTGGAAGGAACTCAAGGATTGGGAGTAGTGTTGGCAGACAACAAAAATTCTGCTGAATCTATCCTCGAAGCATTTAATGGATTGAAAGCCAGAGTTATCGTACAAGAATTTATCAAAGAAGCAAAAGGTGCCGACATCCGAGTATTTATTGTAGACGGAGTTGTAGTGGGCGCAATGAAAAGACAAGGAAAAGAAGGAGAATTTCGCTCCAACCTACACAGAGGCGGAACTGCCGAAATTTTCCAACTCTCTGACGAAGAGGAAAATGCAGCACTGAAAGCCGCAAAAGTAATGGGACTTGGAATTGCAGGAGTAGATATGCTGCAATCTGCAAGAGGTCCGCTTATTTTGGAAGTAAATTCCTCACCCGGACTAGAAGGAATAGAATCTGCTACCGGAAAAGATATTGCAAAACAGATTATAAAATACGTAGAGAGAAATGCCGACCACTAAGAATACTGAGAAAAAAATAATTGGAAGAGAGGAATGGTGTTCCTTTCCTCAATTACATATTCCTGCAATAAATGCACGAGTAGATTCTGGCGCAAAAACTTCCTCTATTCAGGCTTCTGAAGTCGAAATCATAGAAAAAAAAGGAGAAAAATGGGCTCGTTTTACTGTAGTTCCCCTGGAGGATAATATTGAAAATAAAATCATTTGCGAAGCCAAGCTGGTAGGACAAAAAATGATAAAAAGCTCAAGCGGAATTGCCGAAGAACGATACATCATACAAGCAGAACTCACTCTTGGTGAAGACACTTTTGAAATCGAACTTTCGCTTGCTAACAGAAACACCATGAAATTCAAAATGTTACTCGGCAGACAAGCCATGAGCGGGCGTTACCTCATTAATCCTGGCAAGACACATTTGCAAAGAAGAGACATATAAAATCAATTCATATAATCTTGCCAAGTCACCAAAACAAACTTCTTTTTACCCTTATCAGTTTTCGACAAAAAACCAAATTCGTAGCAAAACAAATACACTTCTCCTTTTGTGTTTTTCCAATAATGGGTAAAATACTTTTTATCAAATCCCTTCTTGATTAAATCTTCTTCGTGTACAAATGATTTTCCCGATTTATTAAACTCCTTTAGCAATCTTCTGTTCAGCTTCAACTGCTTATCAATTTTCGTATAAAAACTAGAAGCCTTTTCTTTATTCTTTTCATAATGAAAATTAGACTTACAATAAGAGTTACAAAATTTCTTATCTTTTCTTCCCTCAATTTTTAGCTTACAATTTGGACAAAATCTTTTCATAACCGTAGATTTAAACGTTTAAATCTACGGAAATAAATTTTAGTAATGGATTTATATGATTATTTTGAATCGATATCAACACAACATTTAAAATGATTTCCAAGCACATAACACTAAAACATCTGTTAATAGACAACTCAAAAAAAGTTGGTTTTCAGTTCAAGTTTGATAAAGTAACCAAGGCTTTACTTCAAACTTTGCCTGAACTGCAATGGAGTAAGGAGTTTAACCTATACTATCTAGACAACACGAAGAAAAATATTTCACTAATTTTCGAGACTTTTAAAGGAACTGTGTGGGTAAATGGCGATTATTTTTTTGACAAAAAAAAGAACGGAAGCGAACCCGCACCTGTGAGCGTAAATGAATTCAGGAATAGAAAACCAAAACAAGGAGTTCGATACTGCCCAGAGGCAATGTATCAAAAACTAGAGTTAAAACATTACTCAAACAATACAGCAAGAGTGTACATCAATCTTTTCGAAAAATTCATCAATGAGCAAGGACAAACTCCCCTACTCGAGATAGATGAAATAACGATAAAAAATTACCTCAATCAATTGGTTTCAAAAGGAAAATCAACTAGCTATGTAAATCAAATGATCAATGCCATCAAATTTTATTATGAAGTAGTACTTAGCATGCCCAATAGATTTTATAGCATAGACAGACCCAGAAAAAAAGAACAATTACCCAAAGTTTTAAGCGTAGAAGAAGTTCAAAGCATCTTGAATTGCACACCAAATATCAAGCACAGGTGCATTATCAGTTTACTCTATTCTGCCGGACTTCGAAGAAGCGAACTATTGAACCTGCGCATAGAGCATATAGACAGTAAAAGGATGGTGATATTGGTAAAAGATGCAAAAGGTGGTAAAGACAGACAGACACTACTCAGCAAATCGGTACTGGATGAATTGCGACACTACTACAAAGAATATAAACCAGAAGAATTTCTATTTGAAGGACTACACGGAAAACAATACTCAGGAACGAGCGTAGGAAAACTGGTTGCAAACTCTGCAAAACGTGCAAGAATAAGAAAAAAAGTAACTCCGCATATGTTGCGACATAGTTTTGCAACACATCTGCTCGAAGACAAAGTAGATTTGCGTTACATCCAAGTACTGCTGGGTCACAACAGCAGCAAAACCTCAGAAATATACACCCAAGTAGCAACAAATCAACTGCAACAGATAAAAAGTCCTATAGATTTACTAAATTTGAGATAAAGACATATTGTAAATAACACACACTGATGTTTGTTATACAATTGTTGTATGCAATTTACAAACCCAAGATAAATATTAGATTTGAATTTAGCTCTATGATTACCAAAGAAGAAATTGAAATATTCAAAAGCTTACTTATAAATAAATCTTTAGATGAAGTTTCTGAATTCATAGGATTTGAATACAATGTAAAGTTAAATAAACCATCTAAACTAGATGAAGGTGTTTGGTTAGAAATAAAGGATGGAATAATAAATAGTTATAAAACAAATATTCAAAAACCTGAATTTAATAAACTTCGCAAAAAAGTCGAATTAAAAAACGCCAAATTAGGCTTTCTGGTACCACAAAAGAAACTTGTAGCAAAAGAAAAATTAACACATAAAGTAAAGTCTAATTTTAATTCAAATAAGTCTAGAAAAAAATCAAAACATCTATCTCGTCCAAAGCCAAAAAAAACAAGGAAAGAAAAAAAACTTTCAAAAAGCAAAATTGAAAAACGAGAAAAAGAATTTAAAATAAGTATATATCTATATTTTCAAAGCATAAACTATGATAAAGATATTTACGAATTATATAAATTAAAAAATAATTTTAAAGACATAAAAGATTATTTAAAAGAACTGTTTAATGAACACGATAAGGTCGTTTGTAAAAAAATTGAAATTGCAGAAAATTTTTACTCTCTTTTTTTTACTCTACCCAAAGATAAAAGTTTAACAAAAAACATATGTAAACTCGTTGAATTTGAGAAAAAGACAAATAAAAAAAGATTTTTTGACAAGAGTAAATCAGTAAGAACAATATCAATCCCTATGGGAGGTCAAAATAAATAAAAACTGCATACAACAACGTATAAAAATAATAGCCGAAACAGTAGTAAATATGGACATTGTAGCCCGCATAAAAAATTGTAGTAAACTGAAAATTTTAAGTTCCTCAATCGGCTACTATTCTTATACAAACCGTTACCAGTAATAAAAAAAAAACTAAATGAATAAAGCAATACTGACATTAATATTAAGTCTACTTATTAGCCAAATATCTTACGGACAAGAAGAAAGAATATATTATGATAATGATTGGAAAGGTTGCACAAAATATAACGCAAATTTTTATCGAATTTGCACTTTTGATGATAATGAAAATCCTGTTGGTGAAATAAGAGATTATTTTATTACAGGCGAATTACAATCTAAGATGGAAAAAGCATTATATATCAATAGAGCTGACGATTCAAAATCAATTTTTGTTGGATTATCAATTGGTTATTACAAAAACGGAGCTAAACAATTTGAAAATATATATAATTCAAAAGGGGAGCCAACTTTAATGAAATCATATTTTGAAAACGGAAATATAAAAAATCATATTTCTTATAAAAACAGGAAATATGATGGTGACTATATTACTTATTATGAAAGCGGAAAAGTATATCGAAAATTTAATTTCAATAATGGTCAAATGACCAGTAAATTTTTCATAGAATGTGATGAGTTTGGAAAATGTCAAAACATTTTTTATGAAAACTTCAATTCAAATGAAAATTTGAATAAATGGTCATTAATTACAAAAGAAAAGAATTACAAAAGTGAAATAATTGCCAATAAAGGGCTTTTGATGGAAACAAATTCTGAGAATGGCTTTAGACAGACTATTAACATCCCTTTAGATTTAAAAAATAATTTTTCAATAGAGACAATAATTGACTTTAAAAGAGGAGAAATAAATTCTGGTCACGGTTTAATCTGGGGATTTAAAGATTGGGATAACTATAACTACTTCTATATAAGTCCTAATGGTTATTACAAGATTGGAGGAAAATCAGAAGGAATTAACATTGAAACCGCAAAATGGACTAAATCTTATAAGATTAACCAAAATAAAAAACGCAATCAATTAAAAATACTTAGAGTCTCTGACAAATTATACTACTCGATAAATGGCAGTCTAATTAAGTCAGATGACTTTTATTCATTCAGAGGAAATTATATTGGTTTTTCTATTAATTCTGGCGAGAAAGAAGTTCTGTTTGAAAACCTTATAGTAAAACAAGATGTGGACAATTTCAATGAAACTGCAAATAATTTAGATAACAATTCTAATTGGAAAGGAAATGGAACAGGTTTTTTCATAGATAAAAATGGATATATTGCAACAAATTATCACGTCATTAAGGATGCTAATGAAATTCAAATTGAATTTATTAGAAATGGTGTTAAAAAATCATATCCAGCAAAGGTTATACAATCAGACAAACAAAATGATATTTCTATTTTAAAAATAAATTCTTCTGACTTTAAATCGTTTACAAAATTACCTTATAATTTTAAAACAAATATTTCAGATGTAGGTAGTAATGTTTTTGCTCTTGGATATCCTTTAGCTTTATCTTTAATGGGTACTGAAATAAAATTCACAGATGGAAAAATAAGTTCTAAGACTGGAATACAAGGCGATATAACTTCTTATCAAATTTCCGTTCCAATTCAACCTGGTAATAGTGGTGGTCCATTATTTGATTTTGATGGTAATCTAATTGGCATAACATCTTCTGGAGTGAACAGAAAGCTTGATATAACAGAAAATGTTAATTATGCAATTAAATCAAGCTATTTGAAAAATCTGGTAGATGTATTAGATTATAAATTACTTCTACCAAACGACAATTCAATTTCAAATTTCACATTGACAGAGAAAATAAAAATACTATCAGATTATGTAGTATTGATAAAAATAAAATAAGCAAAACTGGTAACACTGTATAAAAATAATAAGGGTTAAGTACCAGACCAAAAGTTGGTGCATATTAATAAAGTTCGCCAAATTTGCAATTTGACGGTTAAATGAAAAAAGGTAACAGTAAAATTGCAAATTTGGCTAAGTGCTAAACTGAAAGTTAGTGCTTTTTAATCCCTTACTATTCATATGCTAACCGTTCTCGATAATTAAAAACAATTTCGAAAACATTTAATTATGAATAAAAAAACAATAAATATAGTAGCGGTTCTAACAATGATTGGTGGAGCTTTTGGAATGCTATTTTGTTTTCCATTTTTATGGTCTGCAAATATGCCTGATTTAGTTGGTGCAGGATTCCCTTTTGTTGGAGGGGCAATATTATTTGGCTCTGGCTTAGTTTCACTTGTAGTCAACAATAGAAATTCATAAGATAATCTGTATCTTTGAAATATGAAATTAGAAACCCAATTTGAAGAAATATCATTATTAATACAAAAAGCAAAAGCTAATTCATTTAAAGCTGTTAATACTGAATTAATTTCTTTGTACATAGAGATTGGCAAGTATATTAGCAATAAAATAAACACAACAAGCTGGGGTAAAAGTGTAGTAACCAACCTTGCCGAATATCTAAAGCATAACGAACCAAATTCTAAAGGGTTTTCGTCTCAAAATCTTTGGAGAATGAAACAGTTTTATGAAACTTATGCTGAAAATTCAAAACTCTCACCACTGGTGAGAGAAATTACTTGGAGTAATAATTTAGCGATTATTTCTAAAACCAACTCGGATGCTGAAAAAGAATTTTACTTACGACTATCAATAAAAGATGGATTAACAAAAAGAGAACTTGAAAGGCAAATAGATAGCGGATTGTTTGAACGTGTTATTACGACAAATACAAATCTCTCGCCAGTGTTGAGAGAAACACATAAAAACGCAGAATCAATCTTTAAAGAAAATTACGTTCTTGATTTTTTAGCACTTCCAAGTAATCATTCAGAAAAAGATCTTAGACAGTCCATAATTAATAATTTTAAACAATTTATTCTAGAATTTGGAAAGGATTTCACTTTTGTAGGGGAAGAATATAGAGTTCAAGTCGGTAATACTGACTTTTATATTGACCTAGTTTTTTATCATAGAGATTTACAATGTCTTGTCGCAATAGATTTAAAAATCACAGATTTCAAACCCGAATATTTGGGCAAAATGGAATTTTATTTAGAAGCTCTGGATAGAGATGTTAAAAAGAAACACGAAAAACCTAGTGTTGGAATTATCTTATGTAAAAACAAAGACAGTAAAATTGTTGAATATGCTTTAAGCAGAACAATGTCGCCAGCTTTAGTTTCAAAATATCAAACTGAATTATTTGACAAAAAATTATTAGAAAACAAACTAGATGAATTTTTCGGACTAGCTGAAGATGAATAAAAAAAGCCCATAACAAGGTATAAAAATAATAAGGGCTAAGTGCTAAACCGAAAGTCTATAACTATTTACGAAGTCCGCCAAATCTTTGATTTGGCATTTAGTATAGTGAAAAAGTAAAATACCAAATCAAAGATTTGGCTAAGTGCTAAATTGAAAGTTAGTGTATTTTAATCCCTTACTATTCTTATACAAACCGTTAGGTGTAATTTGAAAATCGAAATAAATTTGCAGCTTTTACCAAAAATTGGTAAGTTTGATTAAATTTTAGAAAATATGAAAAATACATCCATATCACTCGGGAATTATTTTGACCAATTCGTGAGTTCTCAAGTTTCTGGTGGAAGATATAAAAATGTAAGTGAGGTAATTCGTGCCGGACTTAGACTTTTGGAAAATGAAGAAAGTAAAGTAATTGCTTTAAGAAGCGCTATTCAAGAAGGTTTGAATAGTCCAGTAGTAGAAAATTTTGACTTTGATGAAAATTTACAAAAATTAAAAGCTGAAAAAAGAAAAAATGGCTAACGTTATTTTAAGACAAGAAGCTATTGATGACTTAAATGACATTTGGGACTATACCTATGAAAAATGGTCAGAAAAACAAGCTGACAAATATTACGCAACAATAAAACTTACTTGTAACGGAATTGGAAATAATCCTGATGTTGGAAAAGAATATTTTGGAGTAATTAAAAATTTACTCGGATTGAAATCTGGAAAACATATAATATTTTACGATTTGATTTCTGAAGATAGAATTGAAATAATAAGAATGTTACACGAAAGAATGGATTTAAAAAATAGATTAACAGAATAAAAACTGAACCCAACAATGTAAATAAAACATAACTAGTTAGTACTAAACTGAAAGTCTGTGCCTATTTATGAAGTCCGCCAAATCAAAGTTTGGCTAAGTACACATTTGAAATGTTTCGTACTTAGAAATCTCTTACTACTCATACATAAACCGTTAAAAAAGGCAATAAATCTTTGTTACCACAAAGAAGGAGTTTTAATGGGCACAGCTGAAAAGGAAATGAAAACTAATCACCTCTCAAGGCTTCCCAAACCAATCCGCTTTCAAATCCCTTTTGGATTAGAAAAGCAGCTATTTTTCCGTTTTTCTTAAATTCATCTTTTTCTTTCACGTCCTCTTTTTTGCGATCTATCCAGTAGGTTAATGTTTCAACATATTCGTCCTCGTCTATTTCGGCTAAGCCTTTTTTGATGCAAAAATCTGAGATTCTTTTTTGTTTCAAATGAGATTTTATCTTCACCCTTCCCCATTTTTTTATTCTGAATTTTCCCGAAGCAAAAGCCTTTGCAAATCGCTCTTCGTTCAGGAAATTTTGCTGCAATAATTCCAGTACAACTTGGTCCACTTCATTTTTGTATAAGCCCAATTTATATAATTTATCTACCACCTCCATGTGACTCCGCTCTTGGTAAGCGCAATATTTCTTCAGCTTTTCGGCAGCCACAGATACTGTCATTTATTGAGTGTTAAATGTTATTAAATAAATTTTCGTTAGTCTATTTCATCAAAAATAAATGAGTACTTTTAAATACTAAACGATACAATAATAAATGATTCCATTTTCACCACCAAGAATTGACCAAAAAATAATTGACGAAGTTGTTGACACCCTGCAATCAGGATGGATCACAACAGGACCCAAAACACTGAAATTTGAGGATAACTTGACTGAGTATTGCGGCAACAAAGCAACAGTATGTGTGAGTGCAGCAACTCCAGGAATTTCATTGCTTTTGAGTTGGCTAGGAGTTGGCGAAGGAGATGAAATTATTATCCCCTCCTACACTTATTGCGCCACAGGAAATGTGGTAATTCATAGCGGAGCCAAATTGGTAATGGTGGATGTAAATGAAGAAGATTTCAATATCAACATTGAGAACATAAAAGCAGCTGTAACCGCAAGAACCAAAGTAATTATGCCAGTAGATATTGGCGGTTTCCCTTGCGATTATGATGAGATTTATGAATTCATCAATAGCCCAGAAATAAAATCACAGTATTCTCCCAAGAACGAAATTCAAGAAAAAATGGGAAGAATTGCAGTAATTTCAGATTCTGCGCACAGCATTGGTGCAACTTACAAAGGCAAAAAAGCAGGAGCAATAGCCGATATTTCTGTGTTTTCTTTTCATGCAGTAAAAAACCTATCTACGGCCGAAGGTGGAGCAATTGCACTCAATCTTCCCGCTCCTTTTGATAACGAAGAAGTGCGAAAAAAACTAAAAACAATGACTCTTCACGGGCAAAGCAAAGATGCGTTTAGTAAAATGCAAGTGGGCGCTTGGCGATATGATGTGATTGAATCTGGATTCAAATGCAACATGACGGATATTCAAGCCTCTATGGGATTGGTAGAACTTGACAGATACGAAGGAAACTTGGCTCGAAGAAGAGCAATCATGGAGGCCTACCACAAAGGTTTCGAAAATCAACCTTGGGCGCATCTCCCAGTTTTTGAAAACAAAAACAA
The DNA here is from genome assembly GCA_039770535.1 of Flavobacteriales bacterium. Lineage (GTDB taxonomy): Bacteria > Bacteroidota > Bacteroidia > Flavobacteriales_D > CAJJDF01 > CAJJDF01. The sequence continues at coordinate 3,181 of JBDMYC010000002.1, read as the reverse complement.
AACAGGTTCTTTTCACTTGTATTTGTTCCGAATAAAAAACATAACCGAGCAGCAAAGAGACGAAATAATTCAGGAAATTTCTAAACATGAAGTAGCTGTGAATGTGCATTATATGCCAATTCCATTGCTCACTGCTTTCAAGAAAAATTTTGACATCAAAGATTTCCCACAGACCTACAAGAATTATTCTTGCGAAATTACTTTACCCGTTTATTTCACGCTCACAGACGACCAAGTACAAACTGTGATTGATACGGTTACAAAATCTGTTGAAACGGTCTTAAACAACTAACATGAAATTAATTCTTCTCCTATTCACGTCTTTTATTCTGATCTTAAATCAAGGAATTTCTCAACTAGATGATGTTTCAGGATTTGAACAAAATCTCGTAAACTGGCATTTGAAAAACATTAGCAGTTCGGTAATGGGAACGAACACCCAAAAAACCTATGACGAGATTATTGGAACAAAACCGGCCAAGAAAAAGATAATTGTTGCAGTAATTGATGCGGGTGTAGATATTTACCACGAAGATTTGAGAGAAAACATTTGGACAAACACAGCCGAAATTGCAGGAAACGCAATAGATGACGACAAAAACGGATACATTGATGACGTGCATGGCTGGAATTTCCTGGGTAATGCAAAAGGAGAGAATATTGACCGAGCTACGCTAGAAAAAACAAGAATATTGAGAAAACTCGCTCCCAAATATGGAAGCGGAACCGAATACTTAATAAACGAAAACAGCAAACGAGAGCAAGCTTTATACGACAAACTGAAAGCAGAAATTGACAAAGAGCTGAAGGAGATAAACGATATGTTGCCAAATATTAAAGCTGCCAAGAAAAACATAGCTGATGGATACTTGTATTTATCTCAACTCTCAGGAAAACCCATAAATACTGTGGATGATTTGCGCAATCTTGAACCTGCCAATAAAGATGAAAAAAAACTGAGAAGGCAATTATTGATTTACTCAAAGTTGGGATTAACTAAAAAAGGCCTTGCCGATTACGAAAAACAACTTTTGGATCAAAAAGAAGCAAACCTGAACGTGTATTTCAATCCACGAAAAGAAATCATTGGAGACGACCTCAATAACATTGCCGACAGAGATTACGGAAATCCTAACGTAATTGGTCCAGATGCCATGCACGGGACTTTTTGTGCTGGAATAATTGGAGCAACCATCAATAATGGAAAAGGCATAAACGGAGTGGCAAATAACGTGTTAATTATGCCAATAAGAGCAGTTCCAAATGGGGACGAATATGACAAAGATGTGGCACTTGCCATCCGATATGCTGTGGATAATGGAGCAAACATAATCAATATGAGTTTCGGAAAATCTTACTCTGCCAGCAAAGAAATGGTGGATGAAGCTTTTCTATATGCAGAGAGTAAAGGAGTTCTTTTGGTGCAAGCAGCAGGAAACTCGAACGAAAACATAGATATCGAACCTAATTTCCCCTCGGACTCATTGAATAACGGAAATAAAGTGAGAAATCACATTTGCGTGGGAGCTTCTACAATTTCTACAAAAAAAAGATTGCCTGCTGAGTTTTCCAATTACGGGAACCGAACGGTAGATATTTTTGCACCAGGGCTCGATATTATTTCCACGACCAAAGAAAGTCAGTACGAAAATTCGCAAGGAACTAGCTTTTCTGCTCCTCTGGTTTCGGGAGTTGCAGCTTTGGTTTGGAGCTACTATCCCGAACTCACTGTTTTTCAGTTGAAAGAACTCATATTGAAATCGGCTACGCCTGTTGGCAGAAAAAAAGTGAGAATCCCAGGAGGAAAAAAGAAGACAAGATTCAGAGAATTATGTGTGAGTGATGGAATTGTAAATACCTACAATGCATTTGTGATGGCCGAGGCAATGACTAAAAAATAGCACTATGAAAATAACCTTACTTACTTTACTTGCAGTTTTCACTCTTTTCTCTTGTTCGGATAATCCTATGGAAGCTGAAAGTAAAGATCCAATTGTGGAAGTAGCGAGCGATTTTCTGGTTGTAACAGACTCTGCTGACGAACAAGACAGCTTGGTTCATTACCAATATCAAAACCTCACTAGCTGGGGCGGTATTGAAGTTTGGTACAAGGAAACTGAAATTGTAAAAATACGAGCTACAGAAAAAGGCGAACTAGGTTTTCGTGAAACCACTCACTTTTATGAAGAGGAATCAAACTACAAATCAGTAGTGATAAATCATTCGCCAAATTGGGCTGAATTTGAAGAAAAATATCCTGATGTGGATGCTGTTGGTGACGACCGAATGACTTACACAGACGACACCACTGAAACGGTTGCTCATTACTCTTTTTTAGACTCTTTTGACTTGCAAATGATTCATGAAGCAGGCGAGTTAATGATTTTTGTGAGCAATGAAAATAAATTAGTTCCATAAAAGCCCACGATTAATCTTCTGATTTCCAATTGCTGTTTTTTATTTCTATATTGAAAAGATAGAATCAATTGCCAATTGTCAGAAAAATACCAAAATAAATACAGAATAAAATCTGCTCGGTTACCCAATTATGATTACTCCAGCAATGGAATGTATTTCATCACGATTTGCACACAAGACCGAATCCACCATTTTGGAAACGTGGTAAATGAAGAAATGTATTTATCTGATATTGGAAAACTCGCGCAGAAATTTTGGGCAGAAATTCCTGAGCACTTCCCATTTGTAATATTAGGAGAATTTATAATTATGCCCGACCACATGCATGGAATTTTAATCATTAACAAACCAATTGAAAAAATAGATGATGAAAAATCATTGCCCTTGCCAGCACAGACCTTGCAGTGCAAGGTCTCTGGCAATGGCAATGACAATAGCACAGGAAACAAAAAACAATTTATGTCGGATATTTCGCCTAAACCTGGATCAATTTCCACCATAATCAGATCCTATAAATCGGCTGTGACAAAACATGCGCGAAAGATTGATTCCAATTTTGGCTGGCAAACCAGATTTCACGATCATATCATCAGAGATACTAGAGCATTTGATAGAATATCCAACTACATCAAAAATAATCCGAGGCAATGGGGAAATAAGAAAAAGAAATGAAATATTCTTTGGGAAAATTCTTTTGAAAATTCTTTTGAAAATTCTTTTGAAAATTCTTTTGAAAATTCTTTTGAAAATTCTTTTGAAAATT
>JBDMYC010000001.1:0-12093 GCA_039770535.1 Flavobacteriales bacterium | reverse complement strand
TAAAAATATCTTTTTCAGCAGGAAAACAAGTTTCAGTTTGATATTCTCTAGAGACAAATTCATTTAATTTCTCAAAATACTCCGAGCTAACTTCATCAGAAAGTATTTTTTTCCAGTTGATAGGAATTTGAGAAGCTAAATCCATTTTTATAGTTTGGAGTTTTAGGTTTGGAATTTTTATTTTTCCAAATAGGAATAATTATCCATTATACCCATATTGATTCAATTTATTGTCTTTTTCTTTCCAGTCTTTATCCACTTTTACGTACAAATCAAGAAATACTTTTTTACCAATAAATTCCTCAATGTCTTTTCGAGCTTCCGTTCCCACTTCGGTTAATTTACTTCCTTGATGTCCAATGATAATTCCTTTTTGAGTCTCTCTATTCACCAAAATAATAGCTCTTATTCTGGTAATTAGTTTTTTAGATAATCCTTTTGTAGGCACATCCTCTTTGAATTCCTCTACTACAACTTCGCAAGAGTAAGGCACTTCTTTGTTGTAAGTAGTAAATATTTTTTCTCTAATTATTTCTGAAATGAAGAATTTCATTGGTTTATCAGTCAATTCGTCCTTTGGGAAATAAGCTGGAGAAACTGGTAAAAGTTCTCTTATTTTTTGAATCACAAATTCAGTATTTACCTTTTCAAGTGCAGAAATTGGCAAAATTTGAGCGCCAGGCATTAATTTAGACCATAATTCCACTTTTTCCTCCACTATTGACATGTCTTTGGCAAGATCAATTTTATTAATCAATACAAATTTTGGAACATCCATTTTTTGAATTTTTTCCAAAGTCTCTGCGTGATTCATAGAGTCCTCAAAAATATCTGTCACCATCAAAATAATGTCTGCATCACGAAGCGAATCGTTCACGAAGTTCATCATTTTTTCGTGCAATTTATACTTAGGTTCAAGAACGCCAGGCGTGTCTGAATACACAATCTGAAAATCATTTCCGCTCACAATTCCCCTAATTCTGTGGCGAGTGGTCTGATGTTTCGAGGTAATAATTGACATTCTTTCTCCCACCAAACTATTCATCAATGTCGATTTCCCAACATTTGGACTCCCTACAATATTTACAAAACCTGCTTTGTGCGCCATAATTTTCTTCTAATTTCTTCACAAAGAAACAAAGAATTTTAGATACTCCACTTCCTAAATAGGTTTAACTCTTTTTTTTGATCATAATCTTACTCTTTGCCTCTTTTTGTTGGCTGTTCTCTGAAGGAGTTGTTTTGTGTTTCTTGAGTGAAAAGGGCATATTAAATATACCGTTAATTTTACCAAGTAAAACTAATCGCCAATCCCTCCTCACTCTTCACTATTTTTCATAAATTTGAACCATGTTATTCAAAGAAGTAATAGGCCAAGAAAGTATTAAGAAAAATCTGATACAAACAGTTCTTAATGAGCGAATAAGTCATGCTCAAATGTTTCAGGGGAAACTCGGTTCTGGATCATTTTCTCTTGCTTTAGCTTATGCTCAATTCGTTTTTTGCAGCAACAAACAAGAAGATGACTCTTGCGGAGAATGTCCTTCTTGCGTAAAAATTAACACGTTAACTCACCCAGACTTACACTTTTCTTTTCCTGTACAAATACTTGGGAATATGAAAAAAGCAGACGATTTTATTGGTGAATTTCGAGAAATGATGATTTCCAATCCCTACTCAACCGAGCAAGATTGGTATGGGAAAAATGAAAACGAAAATAAAAAAGGAATCATTGGAGTGGACGAAAGCAAGGAGCTTTTCAGAAAACTGAGTCTTAAATCATACGAAGGAGGATATAAAATTGCACTCATTTGGCTTGCTGAAAATATGAACATTGCTGCAGCCAACAAATTGCTGAAATTGATAGAGGAGCCGCCAGAAAAAACATTGATTTTTTTGGTAGTAGAAGATTTAGAAAAAATACTAGCAACTATTGTTTCTCGAACTCAAATTATCCGACTGAAAGCATTAAGTGAAAATCAAATAGTTTCTCAATTGGTAAATCGCCATGGAATAGAGGAGGCAAAAGCTACAGAGATTTCAACCTACGTGAATGGTGATTTTGCTGCGGCACTTCACGAGGTTTCGACAGAGGATAATTCACAGGCTTTTTTCGAGTTATTTGTAGCCTGGATGCGCTTATGCTTTAAAAAAGATGTGGGCGGAGCAGTTGCTTTTTCGACTAATGCGCAAAAACTTGGAAAAGAAAAACAAAAGGCTTTTTTATTGTTCGTACTCAATGTATTTCAAAAAAGTTTGTTGGGGAACTTTTCAGGAATAGAAAATGTAAAAACAACCCCTGCTCACATTGATTTTATCGAAAAGTTTATGTTTTATGTGCATGAAAGAAATATTGAAGCATTGCACACAGAAATGTCCGAAGCGCATTACCATATTGATAGAAATGCGAATGCCAAAATATTATTTCTAGATCTTTCGTTTACCCTTTTTAAGCTGATTAAAAAATAACTTAAGATTTAATTTTCTTTACCCCGAATAATCAATATATTTGATACCTATACCTTGGGGTAAAAATATATTTATAAGTGCCTCATTATTACTATTATTAACTTTCAAAAAGCAGATTTTAAAACTGCTTTTTTATAAATACAAAATTACAAATGGGATGTTCATCATGCGCAAATAACTCGTCTGGCGTGCCAAAGGGCTGTAAAAGCAATGGCTCGTGTGGAACAGGGGGATGCGATAAAATGACGGTATTTGATTGGTTAGAAAACATGCAAATACCTTCGGGAGAAAAACCTTTTAACGTGATTGAAGTAAGATTCAAAAACGATAGAAAAGAATATTTTAACAACAACACTAAACTATCGCTTTACACGGGAGATATTATCACTGTAGAAGCAGCAAGTGGATATGATTTAGGGGTAGTTTCTCTTACAGGAGAATTAGTGAAATTACAACTAAGCAAGAAGAAGATTACGGATTTAAGAAACTTGCCTGGAGTAATCCAGAAAGCGGAATCTGCCCAAATTGACAAATGGCACGAAGCACGTGACGAGGAAAAAAGAATCATGCCAAGGGCGAGAACTCTCGCAATAGAGGAGAAGCTAAAAATGAAGATCAGTGATATTGAGTTTCAGGGCGATATGTCAAAGGCAACTTTTTATTACACAGCTGATCAAAGAGTAGATTTTAGAGAATTGATCAAAAGATTTTCATCAGAATTCAAAGTAAGGATTGAGATGAAGCAAATTGGAATGCGACAAGAAGCAGGAAAATTAGGAGGAATTGGTTCTTGTGGACGTGAATTGTGTTGCTCAACTTGGCTTACAGATTTTCGCTCTGTAAACACGGCAGCAGCTCGTTATCAGCAATTATCGCTCAATCCTCAGAAGCTTGCTGGGCAATGTGGGAAACTAAAATGTTGTTTGAATTTTGAGTTGGATGCTTACATGGAATTGATGAAAACTTTTCCTAAACCAAATACTTCGCTACAAACACAAGCAGGAAGAGCACGTCACATGAAGACAGATGTGTTTAGCAAAACAATGTGGTTTTCTGTAGAGTCCAAAGACAGAAATAATGATTTTATTGGACTTTCGGTAGATAGAGTTCATGAAATTATTGCAATGAACAAAGCGGGAAAGAAACCTGTTAGTTTGAATGAGTTTGTTGATTTTGAGCCAGTCGTAGAAGAAAATTATGCAGCTGTAAATGATCAAGATAGCTTGACAAGATTTGATGATAAATTCAAGAAGAAAGGGAAGAAGAGAAGAAATAACAACAACCGAAACAAGAATAGAAACAAAAACCGCAATCCCAAAGCAAATGACAAGAGCCAGCCAAAAAAATAGTCTGATTGGGTTGGGTGTTTTCCTAGCCTTTGCTCTCTTCACTTCTTGTGATAACGAGGAGATTTACTTCCAGAAATTCACGGAGATAGAAAATTCTAGTTGGGTTATGGACAAGAAAATACCTTACGAATTTGAGGTAAAAGATACCAGTGCGGTCTATAATTTCTCTTTCAATTTGAGGAATACAAACGATTACCAATACAGTAATTTATTTATTTTTTGGCAGCTGCAATCTCCAGACGGAAGAATAAAAACCGATACTTCGGAGTTTATACTAGCAAAACCAAATGGACAATGGTTAGGAAAATCCGCAAGTGGAACTGTTATTGAAAATAGTATATTGTTTTTGAAAAAGAAATTGCCTGTGGCGGGTAATTACAAATTCACCTTCACTCAAGGAATGAGAGAAGCTTCATTGAATAACATCAAAGACATTGGGCTTAAAATTGTAAAAAGAGATGAGCAAAACAAATAAAGAAACTCCAAAAAAAGGAAAGAAAAGACTGATAAAGTTAATTTGGTTAGCTTTTCTTGGTCCTTTTGTTGCTTTAGTATTTATGCTGATTTGGGCCTATTTTAGTGATATGCCAGACATATCGGATTTAGATAATCCAAAAAGCAACCTAGCTTCTCAAATTATAACTGCAGACGGGGAGGTGATAGGGGAATATTACCTTCAAAACAGAACCAATGTAGACTACCACGAGATTAGTAAAAACTTAATTAATGCCTTGGTTGCAACCGAAGACGAACGATTTTACTCTCACTCAGGAATAGATGCAGAAGCACTTGCAAGAGCCATAAAAGGAATGGGAAAAGATGGAGGTGGAAGTACCTTGACTCAGCAATTGGCACTTAATTTATATGGGAAAAGAGCAGGAAGTTTTTTTGGTAGAGTAAGGCAAAAGTTTGGAGAGTGGATAATTGCTGCAAAACTTGAAAAAAGATACACAAAGGAGGAAATAATGACCATGTATTTCAATAAAGTTGATTTCTTGAATCAAGGTGTTGGAATTCACTCTGCGTGTAAAGTTTATTTTAGTAAACTCCCCTCTGAACTTAATATTCATGAAGCCGCAATGTTGGTTGGAATGGTAAAAAATCCAAATGGATATAATCCCAAACGATTTCCCGAAGCGGCAATGAAGCGAAGAGAAGTTGTGCTCAAACAGATGTATAACAATGATCTTTTGTCGCAAGAACAATACGATTCTATCAGAGTCTTACCGCTTGGATTAAATTTAACTTCAGTCGACCACAAAGACGGTATTGCTCCGTACTTTAGAGAAACATTGCGTTCTGATTTGAATAAATTATTTAACGAAAAAGACAAAGACGGAAAGTTTGTATACGGAAATAAAGAAACAGGAAAGCAATATAGCATCCTAAAAGACGGACTGAAGATTTATACAACTATAGATTCTCGTATGCAGAAATACGCAGAATGGGCAGTAATGGAGCATTTGAGTACATCTTTGCAACCAACTTTAAACAAGAAGTTAAAGAGTGAGTACAGATATCCTAGGTATCCTTTTGTGAGAGCTGTAGATGAAAAGGAGTCAGCTCAAATTCTTAATAGAGCAAAGAAACAGACTATGCTTTATAAAACGCTTACAGGAAAAGCTTGTGGAGTGTGCGAAAGACCTGGAACTAAGAAAAAGAAGGGAAAATACATCTGTAATTTTAACCCCAATCACGAGAGTCCAGTGTATACTGAAATTGAAATTGACACGATTTTCAATAAACCAATACAAACACAAGTATTCGACTGGGCGGCAAAAGGATATGAGAAAGATACCTTGATCTCCCCAATGAATAAAATTAAGTATTTGAAAAGTATTCTGAGAGCAGGAATGATGTCTATGGATCCTAAAACTGGATTTGTGAAAGCGTGGGTAGGAGGTCCTAACTTTAAGTATTTTCAATACGACATGGTAGGGACAGGAAGAAGGCAGGTAGGTTCTACTTTCAAGCCTTTTGTCTATGCATCAGCTATTGATGCAGGAATCACCTCTCCTTGTGATAATATTCTGAATATTGAACATTGTTGTGCAATCCCAGATAATGAAAATAGGCAGTGGTGTCCAAAGAATGCTGGGATAAAAATGGATGGAAGTCCAACTCCTGTGAAGTTTGGTTTGGCTGCCTCCATGAATAACATTACAGCAGCAGTGATGGATAAAATTGGACCTAAAAAAGTGAGAGAAAATGCCATCAAAATGGGAATAAACGGAGATTATATCAATGAATATCCATCTATTGCATTGGGAGCTGTTGATTTAACTGTCCGAGAAATGGTGGGAGCTATGAGTACTTTTGCAAATAAAGGAGTATTTATAAAACCTATGATTATCACAAGAATTGAAGATAAAAACGGGGCGGTAATTTATGAAGCTATGCCAGAAACAGAGCAGGTTTTTGACGAGAATTTATCTGCTACTATGATAAAAATGATGAAAGGAGTGGTAGATGGAGTAGCTCATCCAACAATGAAAACAAAAAAGGGAAATAAAAGTATTGGAGGAACTTCAATGAGATTGAGATCTTCCTATAAAAAATACGGAGGTTTTAAAAACCCTATGGCTGGAAAAACGGGAACAACTCAGAACAACACAGATGGCTGGTTTATTGGGCTAACGCCAGATTTAGTGTCTGGAGTTTGGGTAGGAGGAGAAGATCAAGGAGTGAGGTTTACAAGAACAGTTAATGGACAGGGTGCTAATACTGGATTGCCAATTTTTGGTTACTACATGGGCAAAGTTTATAAGGATTCTACAATCAGTGTATCCAAAGGAGATTTTGACCTTCCAGATAATTACACGGATGACTATACAAAATGTAGCGACCAAGAAAGTGATGTGCCTATTAATTACAATGATTTTTCTAATAGTGGATTAGATTTTGAAATGAAATAACTATGAATAAAACAGTAAAAAACGTAGAAGAAGCAACAGCAGGGATTAAAGACGGGATGACTTTGATGCTAGGTGGTTTTGGTTTGTGTGGAATTCCTGAAAACTCAATAACTGAATTAGTAAAGTTGGGAGTAACAGGATTAACATGTATTTCTAATAATGCAGGAGTAGATGATTTTGGATTGGGATTATTGTTGCAAAAGAAGCAAGTCAAAAAAATGATTTCTTCGTACGTAGGTGAGAATGATGAATTTGAACGACAAATGCTTAGCGGAGAGCTAGAAGTGGATTTAATCCCTCAAGGTTCTCTTGCAGAAAGATGTAGAGCAGGTGGTGCAGGAATTCCAGCATTTTTTACTCCAGCAGGATATGGAACCGAAGTTGCAGAGGGAAAAGAAGTGAGAGAATTTAATGGGAAACCGCATATTTTGGAATCAGCACTTACTGCTGATTTTGCGATAGTAAAAGCTTGGAAAGGTGACACGGCAGGTAATTTAATTTTTAAAGGAACTGCCAGGAATTTTAATCCAATGATGGCAATGGCTGGAAAAATAACCATTGCTGAGGTAGAAGAATTAGTAGAAGCTGGAGAATTGAATCCTAACGAAATTCACACTCCTGGGATATTTGTACAAAGAATTTTCCAAGGAACTGGATACGAAAAGAGAATTGAACAAAGAACGGTAAGAACAAAATCGTAATGTGCAACTAGGCAAAAACAAAATATCTCTTTTTGTAGCTTTTGCAGTAGCAATTTATCTTGTTTCTTATCCATTTCTCAATGGTTGGCCAAATCCATTTATGTGGGATACATTCGGCTACTACCTGTATTTGCCCATGACTTTTGTTTATCAAGATTTGGGAATTCAAGATTTTTCTATCATTGAGAATCTACAAAGAGAGCAATTTGTTTCTTCCACTTTATATCAAATTCATAAAGCAGAAACCGGAAATTGGATAATTCGCTACCCTTCTGGACTTGCAGTGCTACTTTCTCCTTTTTATGCAGTTGGCCATTGGATAGCAAAATGGTTTGGTTTTTCTCAAAATGGCTTTTCGGCACCCTACCAAATCTCTATTGCAGTTGGGTGTTTGTTTTATATCTCTACCTCAATTTTCATTCTCAGGAAAATACTGCTCAACTGGCTTTCTGACAGAGCAGTAGCGCTCTCAATTGTTGTAATTTGTTGTGGGACCAACTACCTTCACCAAGCTACAATTAACACAGCAATGCCTCATGCTTTGTTGTTTTTTTTGTACACAGTAATAATTTTAAGCACCATAAAATGGCATAAAAATAAAAATCTGAAAAGTTCTATTTTGCTGGGTGCTTCAATCGGATTGGCAACTATCTGTCGGCCTACTGAAATCATTAGTGTGTTGATTCCAGTTTTTTGGGAAGTATCACATTGGAGATCTTTGAAGTTGAAATATCAAGAGATTTGGCAAAACCACAAAAGAAATTCATTTGTTGCAATTGCAATGGCTGTGATTGTCATCAGCATTCAATTGCTCTATTGGAAAACCTTTGCAGGTCAGTTTGTTTACGATTCGTATAAAAATCCTGGAGAAGGACTTGATTTCGCTTCGCCACATTTGCTGGAGGTTTTATTTAGCTTCAAGAAAGGGTGGCTGATTTACACGCCAATTATTTTCTTTGCTTTCCTCGGTTTTTATTACTTGAAAAAACAAAAGCCAGAGTATTTTTGGTCTGTATTGCTTTTTTCTATCTTCAATCTCTATCTCATATCCAGCTGGACTTGCTGGTGGTATGCGCAGAGTTTTGGTCAGAGAGCATTGGTTCAATCTTATGCAGTGTTGGCAATTCCTTTGGGTTTTTTCATTCAGTATGTATTGAACATTGGCAAAACAAAAAAGATTATAATGCTCACAGTTTTGTTTCTTTTTGTTGGTCTCAATTTGTTTCAAATCTATCAATCCAAGCATGGGCTTATTCATGGAGATAGAATGACTTTTGAATCCTATAAAGCAGTTTTCCTTAAGTTAAATTTCGATAAAAATAAATTGGCGTCTCTATTATCCTACAACAGAGATTTAAGTTTTGAGGAGGCAACTCGTCACTATCAGTTCACTGAAAAAAAGTGGTTTACTGAAAATTTTGAAACCCGAGAGTTGGGTAAAAGCATTGTTCAAGAAGCAGATAATAAAGTGCTAAAAATGGGGGAAGAGTCAGGTGAGCTTTATTTCAATGATTGGCAAAAGGAGTTTAAGGAGCTATCCAATAAAGAGCTAGTTTGGGTAGAAATATCCTTCAAAGCGAAAGTAAGTGATTCTAATTCTTTGGCTAGAATAGTAACGGAAATTCGAAGAAAAGGAGTGGGAGAAATTTATGGGTATCAGACTCAAAACATAGTAAAACTCAAAAATTTCGAAATAAATAAATGGAAAAATTACACTTATTATTATCTTACACCTCACGTAAGAGACAAAGAAGATAAAGTGCATGCCTACTTTTGGTATGCGGGAGGAGGAGATGTTTTAATAGATGATGTACGAATTACTGTACATCAAGAAAAATAATTTAAAAGTATGTTAGATAAAACAGGAATTGCAAAAAGAATTGCACAAGAACTTAAAGATGGATGGTATGTAAATTTAGGAATTGGGATTCCTACTTTGGTAGCAAATTACATTCCAAAGGGAATTGATGTGGAGTTTCAATCGGAGAATGGAATATTGGGAATGGGTCCTTTTCCATTTGAAGGAGACGAAGATGCTGATTTAATAAATGCAGGAAAGCAAACTATTACCGCTTTGCCTGGTGCCGTTTATTTTGATTCTGCTACTAGTTTTGCAATGATAAGAGGGCAACATGTTCAGTTAACTGTATTGGGTGCAATGGAGGTGTCGGAAAACGGAGACATTGCCAATTGGAAAATCCCGGGAAAAATGGTGAAAGGAATGGGAGGAGCTATGGATTTGGTTGCTTCAGCTGATAATATTATTGTGGCTATGATGCACACAAATAGAAAAGGAGATTCTAAGATTCTTAAAAGATGTTCTCTTCCGCTAACAGGAGTCGGCTGTGTGAAGAAAATTGTGACTAATTTAGCTGTTTTAGAAGTGACTGATGCAGGTTTCAAGTTAATTGAACGAGCTCCAGGAGTTTCTGTAGAAGAAATTAAAGCTGCAACCGAAGGAACATTGATCATTGAGGGAAATATTCCTGAAATGGTTTTGTAAGTATATTCTAAGATAATCTCTCTCTAGTTGTCATTCTAGTTGTCATTCCGCGCCACGACACGGAATCTCTAATAGAATATTTCACGAGTTGAATTTTATAAAATACAAAGGGCTTTCATCATTGATGAAAGCCCTTTTTGTTGTTTAAAAGTGTGAGGTTTTAAAAGCTGTTGAAGAGCTTTATTTTACTGCTTGATAAACCTATGCGCTTGGTTGTTTACGTAAATAACGTAAGTTCCAGCAGCAAATCTAGAAACATCAATCTTATCTGTGAATTGGATTGCTTTAGTATCTGTATTGTTTTCATATAATACTTTACCAAGCAAATCAATCACTTTTAGGTCCAATTTAGATGAATTTGTAAAGTCTACTTCGACATTCACATAATCATTCGAAGGATTTGGATAGATATTTATATTATTCACGGTAGATGCTTCCTCAATTCCTACTAATGAACAGTTCCAATCAATATCAAATCCTGACAGTTCTAATCCGCCATCTGCAAAAAATTTCACAGTTAAAGCACCTCCAGAAGAAACAACTGGGTTTGGAGGCATGCTTGAGTTACAGTATTTTCCAATTATTGGAGAAGCTGTATTTGGTCCGTCATAGATTTCCATGTAATCGTAAATACAGTTGTCTGCTTCTACATCAAATGCATTGAAAATGAAAGTTACGTTTCCTGCTCCAGTAGGTGCTACCGTTACGTATGTAGTTTGGTTTGCAGAATAATCTCCGTTTGGTCCTCCATCATCAAATATAGATCCGTGACAGCTTTGAAAACCAGTTGAATCATTTGCTGCTAATGTTACCAGACAATTACTTGCAACTACAATCCTTTGAAATGCAGTGTCGTTTCCTGTCGAGTTAGTTGCAACTAATCTTGCTAGGTAAGTTCCTGAAGTATTGTAAGTAATCATAGGATTTGCAGCTGTTGAAGAAGAAGGTGTTCCTCCAGGGAAAGACCAGCTTCTGCTTGTTGCATTGAAACTATTGTCTGTAAAATTAACAGTCTCGCTTTCACATACATTTGAGTCACTAGCTACCAATAACGCTAATGGGAAAGGAGAGGAGTGCTGAGTACAAGACCAGTCTATTTTGAAACCTTGTAAGTGCAATCCTTGGTCTGCTCTAAATTTGAAATATAAATCTCCACTTGAAGATGTCAAAGATGCAGGCGGTGGATTGTTGTTACAAAACCTTCCTAATAAAGGTGCAGAAGTATTTGTTCCGTCATAAACTTCAAGGTAATCATAGTTACAGTTGGTTCCAGATGTTCCAGCTTCCACATCAAATTGAGCAAAGTTAACAGTTACATTTACTGCATTAGTTGGTGAAATTCTAAAGTAAGAATTCTGATTTGGGGAATAAATTCCTGAAGCACCTCCGTCATCATAAAAAGTTCCTGTGCACTGTGTTGTGCTTTGGTTTCCATTTCTTGCAAGAATTACGGGGCAAGGTAGATTTGTGTCCACACTAATGTTTGCAATTTTCATTAAAGTATCATCTCCACAAGCTCCTCCATTTGCATAAAGCTCAACAGAATAAGGTCCGTAACCTGTGTAAGTGTGAGTAGGATTCACAGCTGTGCTTGTGCTTCCGTCTCCAAAATCCCAGATAAATGCAGTAGCATTATTACTTGCATTACTAAAAGTAACAGTGTGAGGAATTTTACATCCTATTGTGTCAAGTGTAGTAAAATCACTCTGGACGCCAGCTACATAAGGCCCTCCAACTCCCACAGCATACCATGCGTTAGTTGTTGCAATTACTGCTGGAGAGCACGCTCCATATAAATCTGTTGCCGCTTTTATTGCGTAGAATCTTGCATCCGAATGTTGCGAATTTGTGTTCAAATAAACAGTAAGGTTTCTAAAAGCAATTCTTGCTGCCGTATCAAATCCTAAAGGTGCGACAGTGTATGCATCTCCATTATCGTTTGTTCCAGTCCCTCCATTTACAAGCAGATAAAACCAAAAGTTTTGTACTCCACTGTTGGTGTGAACGCCACCATTATCGGCAGTTCCTGTGTAATAATGAAGTCCTCCGTAAGTATCAGGGTCGTTTTTTGCATTTGGATTCGACATAGACCTAAAATAACTTCCTGGAGAAGTATAAATCTCGTCACCCATTAGCCAGTTTGCATCTGATGGTCT